>JANNHN010000294.1:0-8894 GCA_031404395.1 Betaproteobacteria bacterium | reverse complement strand
TTGTCGAAAATCTTCGGCAGCACCTCCGGCGCGATGCCGCTGCCGGTATCGGACACGTCCACCCGGACGCGGTCGTGCTCGACGCCGCTGCGCACGGTTACGGTACCGGTACCTTCGATGGACTGCGCGGCATTGTTGATCAGGTTGAGGAACACCTGGTTGAGCTGGGAGGCGTTGCAATGGATCGGCGGCAGGTCGGCGTACGCTTCCACCACGCGCACCCGGCCGGGGATCACGCTGCGCGCGATGTAGGCCACTGTGGCGAGGCCCTTGTTGACGTCGAACTCGGAGGTCCGGGCGCGGTCCAGGCGCGTGAAGTTGCGCATGTGGGTGACCAGCTCCGACATCTGGTTGATGCCGTGCAGCACGTCGCGCAGCATTTCGCGCATCGTGCCCACGTCCTCGGGCCGCGCATCGCAGGATTCGACCTGGGCGCGGGAACGGGCGAGGTTGAGCACCACCTGGTCTCCCGGCGTTCTGCGCACGATCTCGGTGAACTTGGAGGCAACCCGCAGCGGCAGCTCGATCCCCTCCATCTGCTGCAGCACCAGGCTGACGTTGCTGTGCGAGAACGCGAGGGGCGTGTTGAGCTGGTGCGCGACGCCCGCCACCATCTGCCCGAGCGACGCCATTTTTTCGGACTGCGCAAGCTGCTGCCGAGAGTGCTCGCGCTCGCCTTCCTGCGCGCGCAGCAGCCGTTCGGCGCGCTGCACGATCGCGTACAGCACCGCAAACAGCAGCGCCAGCAGGCCGGCCACGATCAGCAGGCCGGTGTTCGACATCGATTCGGTTTCCTGCTGGTTGCGCGCGGCGATCGCCTCCAGGCTGGCCTGGTTGCGCGTGGCCGAGACGCGGATCTGCTCCGAGGTGCCCTTGATCTGAGCGAGGAACGGGGTAACGTCCGAGTAGACCTCGAACACGCCGACGATCTTCTCGGAGCCGGGTTCCAGCACCGGCAGGTAGCTGGAGATCAGGTCGCGGTTCTCGACCACCCCCTCGAAGGCGCTGAACTTGTCCCGGTGGGTGAGTTCACTCGCCGGTTTGCCCGCCATCGCCGCCTTCCAGCCGGCATTGCCGAGCTTGTCCTCGCCGATCTGCGCATGCTCCGAGGAGTAGACGGTGATGCCGCGCAGATCGAACACCTTGATTTTGAACACGGTGCTCTTCTTCATTGAATCGTAGACCTTGGCATCAAGCGCCCTGAACTCTTGGAAAGCCATGATACGCCGGCCGATTTCCGCGTGGCAGGCTTTCCTTGCGGCGGCGTCGGCAAGCGCGCGGCAGTGCTCGACCGGGATCGCCTGCAGCTTGGCCACGAACGGCGCGAAATCGCGCTCCCAGAGCGAATTGGCGAACAGCCGCGTCAGGTTGACGTTGCCGCTTTCATGCACCGAAAGAAGGTCGCGCCGCGCCGCCTCGTCCTGCCGGCGCGCGAACTCATCCTGCAGTTTCCCGACGAACGTCCTCTGCTCGTCCTGCACCTGGCGGAAGAACGCCCCCTGCCCGCGCTCGTGCCAGGCCAGCGCCAGCGCCGCCAGGCTGAACGCGGCCAGACCCGTGATCGTGAAATAGCGCACCAGCCGGAAACGCCCCGGCTGGACCCTGCGCCCCGCCTGCTCGCCGCCCTTGGACGGCCTGCCGAAGATCCCTGCCAGCATCTTGTCCCCCGTTTCAAATCCTGCGATTCCGCAGTCCCCGGAAAACGTGCAAGATCCGCGCCTATCCCGGGTTGCCGGGCGCGAAACGTTAAGGGCACTTCTATAAATCGTGTTTAAGCGCCAATGTTTCTCGGCCGGATTTCATTTTTTGAAATTTCCGGATTGACGATGATTTCTGGCCGCAGTCCGCCTGCTTTTTGCGGCCAATGTTGTTGGCGCTGATTGAGTATTGACCCACCCTGCCGATTGAATATTGACCCAAGTCAAACAGGCTGGTTTGAAGAGTGTAGCGGGATTGGGGGATTTACAGAAGTGCCAGCCTCTGCCAATGGGGTATGAGTCTGAAGCGGGGGCGTATTTCCAACAGGGTATGAGTCTGAACGGGTAGCTGGTGTCGATCATGATGCGAGGCATGGTGATCGATATGAATGACGCACAGTTACATACGCTGGATCAACTGCGGGCCTTTCTTCAAGGCGCCGTGGCTCTGGGGTTTTCGGTAGCCGCCAATGAGGGGGGGGTGTCCGGGATTTTGTGTAAACGGGTTTAAGGTCAACGCTGTTTCATCCGTTCTTCGAACTCGATAGTAAAGCGGCTCAGGGCAGCTTTCCGGTCCCGAATGGGCATCGTCCATTTTTTGCTGATGTTTCTGAGGGCCAGATAGAAGAGTTTGAGCAGCGCCTCGTCACTGGGAAACGAGCCGCGGTTCCTGGTGATCTTGCGCAAACTCATGTTCACTGACTCGATGGTATTCGTCGTGTAGATCACCTTCCGGATCTCCGGCGGATAGTCGAGGAACGGAATGATGCGCGGCCAGTTGCGACGTCAGGACTGGCTGATGGCCAGATAGGCGCCATCCCACTTGCCCTCGAACTCAACGAGCCGCTGTTCGGTCTCATCGGCGGTGGCAGATTGGTAGATGCGTTTCAGATCGGCAGCCACCTCGGCGCGTAGTTTCCACGACACGTAGTTCAAGCTGTTGCGCACCATATGTACGATGCACAACTGGACGGCAGCGTGGGGATAGACCGCCTCAATGGCTTCGGGGAACCCCTTCAGGCCGTCAACGCACGCGATGAAGATATCCTGCACCCCGCGATTCTCCAATTCGGTCACCACCTGCCAATGACATGGGGACGGAGCCCGATTTCTTGTCATGAAATGCCGTCAGGGTTCGCAAGCTCACCCCAACCTGCATCCCGATTCACACCCCCTTCTGAGCCGCCGAGTAGCGCAGCGCGGCCGGGGGCAGTCGGCGAGGACTGTCTGAGTCCTTGCCGCGCAGCGGCAAGGGCGAGTTCCGCAGCCGCCCGGCCGCGCGAGCAACACAGGGAACCCCGCAGGGGCGGTTCAGCAGGGAGCGGCTGCGACTCGTTAGCCGCAGGCCCGTTTGCGGGAGCAGCCGCCGGGCTGCCCCCGGCGAAGTTGAAGCACGAAATCGCCATTTACCGAAAAGACTGGCGCGACTCTGTCGCGTAAAACAACCGCGGACCGGCGGATAACGCCGCTGCGCGGCTTCCCCCAAGGGGATTTCTTGCGGGCGCATCCACCCTACAAAATCTGGACCGCAAGCTACCGAATTCAGCAGGCAGCCCTATAATCACAACTCCATTTGCCAGTGACGCCGCACCATGCGGCGAGGAGTCGAAATGCAAACCAAAATCCCCTGCGTCATCATGCGCGGCGGCACCTCCCGCGGCCCGTTCCTCCTCACGTCCGACCTGCCCGTCGACACAGCAACCCGCGATGCAGTGCTGCTGGCAATCATGGGCTCCCCGCACGAAATCCAGATCGACGGCATCGGCGGCGCGCACTCGGTGACCAGCAAGGTGGCGATGATCAGCAAATCCAAGCGGTCGGATGTCGACGTCGATTACCTGTTCGCGCAGGTGCAGATCAACGAGAAATTCGTCGATACCAAGCCCAACTGCGGCAACATGCTGGTCGCTGTCGGCCCGTTCGCGATCGACGCCGGGCTGGTGCCGGCGCGGGACGGCGAGACGCCGGTGCGCATTTTCAACGTCAACACCCAGTCGCTGGTCGAGGCCATCGTGCAGACGCCCGGTGGCGTAGTGAATTACGAGGGCAATGCGTCCATTGACGGCGTGCCGGGGACGGCGGCGCCGGTCGGCATCAATTTCCAGAGTGCCATCGGCGCGGTCACCAAAAAAATGCTGCCCACGGGAAAACCGCTGGACGTCATCGACGGCATCGAAGTGAGCTGCGTCGATATCGCGATGCCGCTGGTGATGATGCGCGCCGCGGACCTGGGCAAGACCGGGTATGAAAGCGCCGTCGAGCTCGACGCCGACCGCGCGCTGATGGCGCGCATGGCAGCGATCCGCCGCAAGGCCGGCGTGCTGATGGGCATGGGCGACGTCTCGAAAAACGTGGTGCCGAAGCTCGCCCTGCTCGCCCCGCCGCGCCACGGCGGCACCATCAGCTCGCGTTATTTCGTGCCCGAGACCTGCCACAAATCGCATCCGGTCACCGGCACGGTGTGCATCAGTTCGGCCTGCGCGATCCCCGGCACCATCGCCGCGCAGCTCGCGCCGCTGCCGCCGGTGTCGCAGGGCATGGTGAAAATCGAACACCCGTCCGGCATGATCCTGATCGACCTTGATGTCGATTTCACCGGTGGCAAAGAAATCATCCGCCGTGCCGCGCTGATCCGCACCGCGCGCCGGATTTTTGAAGGCAGCGTGATGGTTCCGACTGGCGTGTGGGGCGGCAAGTCTGCGGCGAAGCGTGTATCGGTTGCGGCGTGAGTGGTGCGGCGCGATTGAACTGTTGATGGCATTCCCCCCCTCTCTCCCGCCCTCTGCTTTGCTGCAAGTGTTCCCTTGTCCCCGCAAACGGGGAGAGGGGGTTTTTATTTTTTCGCTCGCGCCTGGTTCATGGCTGTAACCGCATCGATCGCCATCATCGGCGGCGGCTACGCCGGCATGGCGGCGGCCGTCACGCTTGCCCAGCGCGGTATTCCCGTCACGGTTTTTGAAGCCGCAGCAGTGCCGGGCGGCCGGGCGCGGCGAATCATCATCAATGACACCACGCTCGACAACGGACTGCATATTCTGGTTGGCGCTTACTCCGAAACATTGCGCTTGATTGCCGCCGTCGCGCCGTACCGCCCCGAACCTTTTCTGCGCCTGCCGCTCGACTGGCAGATTCACCGCAAATTCCGCCTGCGCGCCCCCGCCCTGCCCGCGCCTCTGCATCTGCTCGCCGGATTGCTCACGGCGCAGGGCATGACGTTCGGCGACAAACTCGCCGTTGCGCGCTTCATGCAGACGATGAAAGCGCGCGATTACCGGCTGGCGCAGGACTGCACAGTGGCCGCGCTGCTCGCGGAACATATGCAACCTGTTGTTTTAATTGAATATTTATGGGGCCCGCTGTGCGTGGCGGCGCTCAACACGCCGGCGGAGCGCGCCTCGGCGCAGGTGTTTCTCCATGTGCTGCGCGACAGTCTGGGCGCCGATCGCGCAGCGAGCGATCTGCTGCTCTCGCGCGTCGATCTGTCAGCGCTGTTTCCGGAACCCGCAGCGGATTACGTGCGCAACCGCGGCGGCGCCATCGAACTCAACGCGCCGGTGGAACGTGTGACGCGGGATGGAACAGGTTTTGCGGTGCAGGTGCGCGGCGCGGCGCGGCGCTTTGATCAGATCATCTGCGCGGTGGCGCCGCATCACGCCGCTGCATTGCTCGTGGATATTCCGCAATTACATGACACGGCGCGCCAGACCGAAGCACTGACCTGCGAACCCATCCATTCGATCTGGCTGCAATTCAGCGACCGCGTGAAACTGCCCGCGCCCATGATCGGTCTCTCTGACAGTCCGGCGCAGTGGGTGTTTGACCGTGAACAAATCTGCGGCCAGCGCGGCCTGATCGGCGCGGTGATCAGCGCATCCGGGGCACACGTCGGCATCGCCCAGGATCAGCTCGCACAGCGCGTGCAATCCGATCTGCAATCGCAGTTCGGCGCGTTGCCGCCGCTGGCCTGGCATCAGGTCATCGCGGAAAAACGCGCGACCTTCAGTTGCACGCCGGGGCTCCCGCGGCCGCGGCAACGCACTGCATGTGTGAATTTTTTCCTGGCCGGGGATTACACTGCCGGCGACCGTGTTACGGGCGACTACCCCGCGACCATCGAGTCAGCGGTGCGCAGCGGCGTCATGGCTGCGAACCTGATCCGATAAATCGTAGCCCGGATGAAGCGCGCCCGAAGGAAGTCCCCTTGGGGGGCAGCGAAATCCGGGAGGTGATCGGTCGCCTTCGATGCCGTGATGTGCCAGTCGACTACGGCCTATCCGCTGCCGCCAGGGGCGGGCGTTATAATCGGCCGCACCAATTCTCTGGAGCAGAACGTGTCTGAACGCGAAGCCATGGAATACGATGTGGTGATCGTCGGCGCCGGCCCCGCGGGCCTAGGCGCGGCGATCCGTCTCAAGCAACTGGCGGCGGAGCACAACCGCGAAGTCAGCGTCTGCGTGCTCGAAAAAGGCTCGGAAGTCGGCGCGCACATCCTCTCCGGCGCGGTGATGGATCCGATCGCGCTCAATGAACTGATCCCGGACTGGAAAGAAAAAAACGCGCCGCTCAATGCACCGGTCAGCGAAGACCGGTTCATGATCCTCAGCGAAACCGGCTCGTTCAGGATTCCCTCGGTACTGCTGCCGCAATGCCTCCAGAACCACGGCAACTACGTGGTCAGCCTCGGCAACGTCACGCGCTGGCTCGGTCAGCAGGCCGAAGCGCTGGGCGTGGAAATATTCCCTGGCTTCGCCGCCGCTGAAGTGTTGTTCGACGATGCCGGTCGCGTTCGCGGCGTCGCCACCGGCGACATGGGCATCGGCAAGGATGGCAAACCCACGGACGCGCATCAGCGGGGCATGGAACTGCACGCGAAATACACGTTTTTCGCGGAAGGCTGCCACGGTCATCTCGGCAAACAGTTGCAGGAACGTTTCAAGCTGCGCGACGGCGCCGATCCGCAGGTGTACGGCATCGGACTCAAGGAATTGTGGGACATCAAGCCGGAAAAACACCAGCAAGGGCTGGTGATCCACACCGCCGGCTGGCCCCTGCAAAGCGACACTTACGGCGGCTCGTTCTGCTATCACCTCGAAAACCATCAGGTTGCCATCGGTTTTGTGGTCGGCCTCGGTTACACCAATCCTTACCTGAGCCCGTACGAGGAATTCCAGCGCTACAAAACCCATCCCGCGATCCGCCCTTTTCTGGAAGGCGGCAAACGCATCGCTTATGGCGCGCGGGCGATTGCCGCGGGCGGCCTGCAGTCATTGCCGAAGCTGACGTTTCCCGGCGGTTGCCTGGTCGGCGATGACGCGGGCTTTCTCAACGCCTCGCGCATCAAGGGCAGTCACGCCGCGATCAAGTCGGGCATGCTCGCTGCCGAAGCGGCGTTTGCTGCGCTGGCGGCGGAATCGCCGGCGGCAGAGCTGACGGCTTATCCGGACGCCTTCCGCGCGAGCTGGCTGCATGACGAGTTGCACAAGGCGCGCAATTTCAAGCCATGGATGAGCAAGGGGCTATACACCGGTACGCTGATGGTGGGCATCGATCAGGTGGTGTTCCGCGGGCAGGCGCCGTGGACGCTGCACCACGACCACGCCGATCATGAAACACTGCGTCGCAAGATCGAATGCGCGCCCATCGACTATCCGAAACCGGACGGCGTGATCACCTTCGACCGGTTGTCATCGGTGTTCATCTCGAATACCAATCACAACGAAGACCAGCCGGTACACCTGACGCTGAAAGATGCTACGGTGCCGGTCAATGTCAACCTTGAACTCTACGACGCGCCGGAACAACGCTACTGCCCGGCGGGCGTCTACGAGATTGTCCGTGACGACAGTGGCGCTAACCCGCGATTGCAGATCAACGCGCAGAACTGCGTGCACTGCAAAACCTGCGACATCAAGGATCCGACGCAGAATATCGTCTGGGTTACGCCCGAAGGCGGTGGTGGCCCGAATTATCCGAACATGTAACAGCAACACCGGACAGCGCCGGATATACGGCGCGTCACAGGGAAAATAAGGCGACATGCGTTTTGTCCAAATAATCCTGGTTTTCTTGCGCCATCGCGTGGTCAAGACCGTGCTGTCGCTGGGATTGACGCTGATGCTCGGGGCGTTGCTGATCGCGACCATCCAGTTCACGCTGTTCGACCTGCAGTGGCTGGCGTTCCTCGGCGGCATCCTGTTCGCCGCGGTGCTGGCGATAGCCAGCCAGGCTTCGAAGGCCGAATGGCTGGTCATGCGGCGCACCCGGCAACTCGAGCGCATGCGCGAACAACTTGCCCACGAAATCACCCGCAACCGCACCGCCGGGGAAAGCCAGCGCATAGCGGAAACGCGGTTGCGCCTGGTCAGCGACAACCTGCCAATCCCCGTGTTTTATGTCGACCGCGACCTGCGCTGCCGTTACCACAACAAGGCGGCGCGCGAGTTGAGCGGCCAGCCTGAAGAAGACAAAATCGACGGCCAGCCGTTGCGGGACGTGATCAGGGCGGCCCACCTGCTGATGCTGCCGCATTTCGAACCGACGCTGGCCGGCGAGACCGTGGACTATGAGTTCGACTGGCCGCCCGGCAAAGCCGGCGTATCAGCAGCCCGCTACCGGGTGCGGCAGATGCCCTACATACCGGAGGGTGAACAGCCGATCGGTTTCTACATCATGCTGATGCGCACCACGGCCGAACCCGTCGCCGTGCCGCCGCCTGCCGATGCGACCGCCCCCCCGACCGAAAGCGGAAACACCACCGGCCACGAAAACGAAGGCGGCGAAGCGCTGTACCTGCAGTCGATCACCAACCAGCTGATGGGCTGGGGCGATCCGCGGACCAAGCTGGTGCGGGCGCTGGCCGAAAACCAGTTCCTGCTGTTCGCTCAGAAAATTCTCGCGCTCAAAAACGATTCGTGCGATCCAATCTGTTTTGAAATCCTGCTGCGCCTGCGGGAAGAGGAAGACAATCTGCTGCCGCCAGGCGGTTTCATCCCGATCGCCGAACGTTACGGCATGATGGAAGAAATTGACCGCTGGGTAGTGCGCAATGTAATTTCATGGTGTATCGACCGGCAGCAAACACACCCGGGCTGGCAGGTACCGCTGTTCTGCATCAACCTGTCCGAAACGACACTGAACAATCCCGAGTTCGCCAAATTCGTGCGCCAGGAAGTGCGCCGACCGGGGTTTTCCGCCAGC
>JANNHN010000293.1:0-2523 GCA_031404395.1 Betaproteobacteria bacterium | reverse complement strand
GATCCGTGCTGCCACCGGTGGAGTACGGCACCACCATGGTGATGGACCTGGCCGGAAAGGTTTGCGCAGCAGCGACGCCGGACACGGCAACGAGTATGGCCACAGCCAGTGCCGGCCGAATTTTGTGAGACGCCATGACTTGTTCTCTCAGTGGGTAAATACTGTCAAAAGAAATTGGAAGTGCCGTACGGATTAACAGCTGCGGTCTCCGCAGCAAGAATTCATAACTTGTTGTTTTTATTGATATTTATATCCGGCACTCATCGGCCGCGCAACCCAGATCGCGGTCGGATTCAGCGAGCAGCCGGTCAAATGACTCCGGGGTGCGGATCATACGCCCCACCACCGCCGGTGAATGCGCCTGCAGCCACTGACTGTGCGTCGGATGATCGCCGCCGGCGACGACGAGTATGAGGTTGTCGGGTTTCTGCGCGATCGGCCACGGGTCGAGCTTGATGCTCGCGCGCGTCACCGGATTGGCGTCGATCTCGATCCACGCCGGGCCACCGGCGCGCTGCAACTGCGCCATCGGTATTTTGGAGTTCTCCCACAGAAATTCGCGCAGCTTCGGCGGCGTCCAGCCGAGTTTCGCCATCATCCCCGCGACCACCGGCGACACCAGCATCACGCCCGGCGTGCCTTTTTCCCAACCGGCGAGCGCGGCAAGGTTGGGCGTGCGCATGAAATCGGCCATCCGCCACAGGCCCTGCGTCACGTCTTCTTCCAGGGTTTCTTTTTTCGCACCGCGACGGCGAATGTTACTGACACCGCTGGCGAACATGACCGACACCGCATTGGTGCCCGGCTCAAAGCCGTGGCGCTGTGTCGCGTGCGGCGCCCAGCCTTTGGGCAGGCTCGCTTCGTCTTCGGCGAACACGGCATTGGTGTAACGCATGGCGCCGAAAATCGCCATGGTGCCGATGCCCGGCAGCGCGCCGCCGACATTTTGCTGCATGAGCCGCAACGCGCGACCGATGCTGGCGCCGGCAGGACGCTGCGGATCGGGGCCCAGGCAGCCGAACCCCGAATTGAGGCGGATGTCCTTGGCAATCGGCCCGTTGACGATGACCACCGGAAACGGCCCGCCAGAGGTCGCCTGTAACTGGTCAAACAGATTGGCCGGATCCAGGCAGGCTTCCACTGCGGCGATCAGCACCGGCAGATATTCCGGCCGGCCGCCGGCCATCGCCAGCGCGATCGCGCAAGTCTCGACGGTAGTGATGCCGCCGCGCGGCGGAAACTTGCCGATGACCTGCGTGCGCGGCAGCGCGGCGCCGCGCAATATCCAGTCCACCCGCTCGCGTGTTGCCGGCCATACCGGCAAACCGTCGCCCCACAGATTGGTCAGCAGCAGATTGTTGGCCTTGTTCAGCGCGTCTTCATAGGTCGCGCCCTCGACCGAGAGCAGCGGCGGTTCACCGGTCGTTTTCTGCGCAAAAGCAGACTGCCATTGCGTCAGCCCGTCATAGAATTCATTCTTGCGCGCAGTGATCGCCGACAGATCGCTGCCCGGCAAAAACAGGTCGATCGGAAACGTCACCATCGCCGCGTCCGGCGCGAAGCCGAGACCCGACACGGCATTTTTCATGACCCCGACAAAATCCGTCCGCGTCAGCGTGACCGTGGGGATACCCAGAGTTTCGATTCGGGCGGCTGCACGGCCGCACGCAGTGGCGCAGGACCCTCAGGCGGCGTTGCCGACGATGACCGCGTCCACTCCGCTCTGTTTGACGAGCTTTGCCGTCTCCTCGGTCGGGATCAATACATTGCCCTGCGGATAGGCATCGATCGGCAACAATTCCGCCGTCGGAAAATCCGCCTTCAGCAGATCGCGCAACAGCGGCAGCATGCGAAACGCCTGCCACTGCTCGTTGCTGACGAAACCGATGCGCTTGCCGGCCAGCGTGTTGATGCGCGGCGCGAACGATTGCGTCACTTCCAGCGCACCGGACGGATCGTGAAACTCTATTCTGGTCATGGGGGAACCCTCCTGGTCGAATCCATTCTAATGGGCGTCGTCGTCAGTATAAACACACTGCGCTCATCTAATTGACCTCATCAAATTGACATCTACCGCCGCACTACACACTTGCGTACCATACACCGCATGAACGCACGCCTGATCCATCATCTGGTATGCACCATCGCCATCGCTGTCGTCACAGCGTCCGGCATTGCGCATGCAATGGCGCCGCTCATTGGCAAAACCACCGCTCCGGCGGCGGGCGCACGCAGCGGCAAACCGCTGCTTGCCGTCACCGGCGCCGCACCGGGGCAGGCCGGCTATGTGCATTATTTTCTGCTGCGCCTGCCGGACGACACCGTAGAAGTGCAGGTGGGCATCGAACTCGCCGACCAGCGTATCGCGTGGTCATTCCCCGGCCTCGGCGTCGTCGTATCACCCTTTATGGAAGCCGCCCATTTCGAAGCCGGCGGCCAGGGCTACGACGTCTGGCACCTCTACGGTCTGCGGCCGTTTGCCGACAACGCAGCCATGAGCAAACTGCAGCGTGAACTGCCGGC
>JANNHN010000292.1:0-11534 GCA_031404395.1 Betaproteobacteria bacterium | reverse complement strand
CCCTTGTGGTCGCCGGTGATCATCGGCCCGGTGACCAGCATGATCGAGGGCACATTGGCGCTCGCCGCGCCCATCAGCAGCGCCGGCACGGTCTTGTCGCAGCCGCCGATCAGCACCACCGCGTCCACCGGCTGCCCGCGCAGCATCTCCTCGGTATCGATCGCCATCAGGTTGCGCAAATACATGCTGGTGGGATGCACAAACGATTCGTGCAGCGTGATCACCGGAAATTCCACCGGCAACCCGCCGGCAAGCATCACGCCGCGCTTCACCGCGTCAATCAGCTCCGGCACATTGCGGTGGCAGGCGTTGAAGCCGCTGTAGGTATTGGTGATGCCGATAATGGGCCGGTCCAGCGCCTCGTCGGTATAGCCCATCGCCTTGACAAAGGCCTTGCGCAGGAACAGGGAAAAACCCTCGTCGCCGTAGGCGGTGAGGCCGCGGCGCATGCCGCGCTTGGTGGTGGCCATTGCAGAAGAACCTCAGGAAAGGGAGCCCGAAGATAACTGCCCTGCCCGTCCTGTGCAACCGGGCTGCCGGTGGCTACCGGGGACGAATTGTCAACCCCCTGATGGTTCCGGCTGCCCAAAATTTAGGCATCATTTACTGGAATGGAAACAATAAGTTGTCAATTTTGATTAAAGTCAAATCGAAGGCCTTTTCACGAGCAGCAGTGGAGCGCATACTGCACGCCACAACAGCTTGTGGATAACGTTGGCGCGCGCCGCGCCATAAAACGGAATAGAAAGGCCAGCAATGAACGAGTCCGCTCTTGGTGTTTCCATCACTACGCTATCCGAACAGGAAATCAGCCGCGACACGCTCATCGAGAAATACGCCAAGGGCAAGGAAACCAGCATCACCGACGTGCGCCGCCGCGTGGCGCGCGCCCTCGCCCAGGCCGAACCGGAAGACCAGCGCGCCCTCTGGGAAAAGCGCTTTCTGCAGGCGCAGGAAGACGGTTTCATCCCCGCCGGCCGCATCAATTCCGCCGCCGGCGTGCAACTGCAGGCGACGCTGATCAACTGCTTTGTGCAGCCGGTGGGCGATTCCATTTCCGAAACCGTCGATGGCCGTCCCGGCATCTACATCGCCCTGCAGGAAGCCGCCGAAACCATGCGTCGCGGCGGCGGCGTCGGCTACGACTTCTCGTCGATCCGGCCCAAGGGCGCCGAAGTGAAAGGCACGCAATCCAACGCCAGCGGCCCGGTGTCGTACATGCGCGTGTTCGACCGCTCCTGCGAGACCGTCGAATCGGCCGGCTCGCGCCGCGGCGCGCAGATGGCGGTATTGCGTTGCGACCATCCGGACGTCGAGGAATTCATCCACGCCAAGGACAAGGGCGACCTGACCAACTTCAACATCTCCGTCGGCGTCACCGACCCCTTCATGGAAGCCGTCGAGCAGAACAAGGATGTCGAGCTCGCCCACCGCGCCAAACCCAACGCCAAACAGTTCGCCAACGGCGCATTCCAGCGCGAAGACGGGCTGTGGGTGTACCGCAAGGTGCCGGCACGCGAGCTGTGGGAACAGATCATGCGCTCGACCTACGATCATGCCGAGCCGGGCATCCTGTTCATCGACCGCATGAACCGCGACAACAATCTCAATTACTGCGAGACCATCGAGGCGACCAATCCCTGTGCTGAGCAGCCGCTGCCGCCGTATGGCTGCTGCTGCCTGGGCTCGATTGACCTGACGCATTTCGTCAAACAGCCGTTCGCCGAGCAGGCCACCTTCAATTTCGACAAGTTCGCGCGCGTAGTGGTCGTCGCTGTGCGCATGCTCGACAACGTGCTTGACGTCACCGCATGGCCGCTGAAACAGCAGCAGGAAGAAGCCGCCGCCAAGCGCCGTGTCGGCCTGGGCTTTACCGGCCTGGGTGATGCGCTGATCATGCTGCGCCAGCGCTACGACACGCCGGAAGCGCGGCAGGTGGCCGCAAAAATTTCGGAAGCCATGCGCGACGCCGCCTATCGCGCCTCCAGCGACCTCGCGCGCGAGCGCGGCGCTTTCCCGCTGTTCAACGCCGACCTGTACCTCAGCGGCACCAGCTTCGCCGCCCGCCTGCCCGACGAGATCAAGCAATTGATCCGCAAACACGGCATCCGCAACAGCCACCTGCTGTCGATTGCGCCCACCGGCACCATCAGCCTGTCTTTCGCCGACAACGCCTCGAACGGCATCGAGCCGCCGTTTTCGTGGACCTACACCCGCAAGAAGCGCATGCCCGACAACACCATGCGCGAGTTTGCCGTCGAAGACCACGCCTGGCGGCTCTACCGCGCACAGGGCGGCAATACCGATAAGCTGCCGCCGTGGTTCGTCACTGCGCTGGAAATCTCGGCGCGCGCGCATGAAGAAATGGTCGCCGCGGTCGCGCCTTATGTCGATACCAGCATCTCCAAGACCGTCAACGTGCCGGAAGATTATCCCTACGGAGAATTCCAGGATCTCTATTTCCGCGCCTGGAAATCCGGACTCAAGGGACTCGCCACTTACCGCCCGAACAACGTGCTCGGATCGGTGCTGTCGGTCGAACCCTCCGGCAAAGACAAAGCGCCGCAGGATTTCCGCGGCGATGACGTCAACCGCCGCCTGCGCATCCAGAGTCTGCCGGCGCCGGTGCTCGCCAGCCTGCGCTGGCCGGGACGACCGTCGATGGCTGCCGGCAATCCGGCATGGACCTACATGATCGAGCATCCGCACGGCGCGTTCGCAGTGTTTGTCGGGCACGTCGAAAACAGCTATAACCACGCCTTCGAAGTATGGGTCAACGGCAGCGAGCAGCCGCGCGGTCTGGGCGCCGTTGCCAAGACGCTGTCGATGGACATGCGTGCCGATGATCCGGGCTGGCTCAAGCTCAAACTCGACACGCTCGCCAAAGCGGGCGGCGATGAACCGTTCGACATGGCGTTCCCGCCGCACGGCGAAGTGAAGCGCATACCCTCGGTGGTGGCGGCATTCGCGCAGGTTGTGCGCTGGCGCGCCGATCAGTTGGGCGGGCTGACTGCTTCGGGCGCGCCGCTGTTCGGCCAGTCGGCCACTCCGGTGCTCGACGCGATGTTCGCACCCAAGGAACCGAAAACCGGCACCGACGGCACCATGTCGTGGACTGTTGATGTGCTCAATCCGCGTACCGGCGACGATTTCGTGCTCGGCCTCAAGGAAATCACGCTGCCCGGCGACGGCAGCAGCACCGGCGTCACCCGTCCGTACTCGATGTGGCTCTCCGGCGAATATCCGCGCGCGCTCGACGGGTTGTGCAAAATCCTGTCGCTCGACATGCGCGTCATGGATCCGGCGTGGATCGGCATGAAACTGAAAAAACTGCTGGAATTCCCGGAACCGCTGGGTGATTTCATGGCCTTCGTGCCCGGCACGCGCAAACAGGCTACCTTCCCCTCGACCGTCGCCTACGTCGCGCGGCTGATCCTGCACCGCTACGCCATGCTCGGCATCCTTGACGAGGACGGCGCACCGCTGCAGCAGATGGGTATCCTGGCAGCGCCGGCCACGGGCAATGCGGCGCGCATCATGAAAGGCAGCCGCTGCCCGGAGTGCGGCAACCAGACACTGATCCGCAAGGATGGTTGTGATTACTGCACGGCCTGCGGCTACACCGGCGCCTGCGGCTGACCTCTCCCGCAGTCCACATGCTTAGAGTGCCTGCGCGCCGCTGCGGCGGTGCGTAGTAACATCTTCCGCTCATCCGGGGGAAATCAATGCCCAAGAACACTCTCGGCAAACTGCCGCGCGAGGCGATACGCCTGCTGGAGTTGCCGCGCATCGCGCCGAAACCCTCGATGGCTTCCGCAAACTGGTTGACCTGACCGGCACGATTTCAGACGCCTGCGACGAACTCGGCATCGTCGCGGTAATCCCCGATTATGTGCTGCCGCCGGTCACCGCCGGCAAACGCATCGTCGGCCCGGCATTGACGGTACGTAACATTGCTCATGCCACGCAGATTCACAAAGCAGCGCAGGATAAAGCCAGCGGACAGGGTGAGACCGAAGCGCACAACCTCGCCGAGCCCGGCGATGTGCTGGAGTCCGGTTGCAACGAAATTCAGGTCGATGCTGAGATCGACCGCCAGGCTTTCAGTTGCATTGAGCGCATGGATACGGTCACCGGCAAACTCCGTTTCGGCTGACGCACTGCTATACTCGCCGAATAGGTCGTCGTGCCTGCGACGGTCGTCGTGTGGAGTTCGTTCATGGCGCGCATAGTCAAGTGCATCAAGCTGGGGCGCGAGGCCGAGGGGCTCGATTTCGCACCGTATCCCGGCGAGCTCGGCAAGCGCATCTTCGATAACGTGTCGAAGGACGCGTGGAAGCAGTGGCTTGAGCACCAGAAGATGCTGGTGAACGAGAACCGGCTTAACCTCGCCGACAAGAAGGCGCGCGAACACGCCCCCGAATGACACCATGGACACCAATACGCCACGACCCACCGAAATCACGCTGCACCAGAAATCGCGCGCACTCGAAATCGAGTTCGCCGACGGCAAGACATTCAGCCTGCCGTGCGAGTTCCTGCGCGTCTATTCGCCGTCCGCCGAAGTACGCGGCCACGGTCCGGGCCAGGAAGTGCTCCAGATAGGCAAAAGGACCATCGAGATCACCGCGATCGAGCCGGTCGGAACCTACGCGATCCAGCCGCGGTTTTCCGACGGCCACGATACCGGGATCTACTCATGGGATCTGCTCTACGATTACGGCCTGCACCAGGAGGAGATGTGGAAGCATTATCTCGAGCGCCTGGAAAGGGCCGGGGCGAGCCGCGAGCCGGGCCCCGCGCCCTTCGAGCAGCGGCCGAAATCAAAATAGCTGATCAATCAATGTTGTCCCAGGTTGGACCACTGCCTGCGCCCGAGGCGGCCGGCCCCTTCAAGGTCGTTCTCATAAACCCCTATGAGTTGGGGCGGCAGCCGTTTGCGCTGGCGGAGCCTGCCGCTTGGCTCAAGCGCGAGGGCATTGCGGTGACCTGCCTCGATCTTTCGCTGCAGAAGCTCGATCCCGAAATCCTGGAGGAGGCGGGCCTGGTGGCTCTTTATGTGGGCATGCATACCGCCACCCGCATTGCGATCGAAGCTATCCCGCGCATTCGTGACATCGCGCCACAGGCGCATTTGTGCGTGTATGGCCTGTATGCGCCGATGAACCAAAAGTTGCTGCGCGGCCTCGGCGTTAAAACCATACTGGGTGGTGAATTTGAGCCGGGGCTGGTAAGCCTGGCGCAGCGGCTGCGCAGCGGCGACGCGGGAGATGTGCAAACCGAACCCGTTATCAATCTAGCCAAAATCGAATTCATTACGCCTGACCGCTCCGGCTTGCCGCAGTTGCAGCGCTACGCCCATTTGATATTGCCGGACGGCGGTAAAAAAATGGTTGGCTTCATTGAGGCAAGCCGGGGCTGCAAGCATTTGTGCCGCCATTGCCCGGTGGTGCCGGTGTATGAAGGTAAATTCCGCATTGTGCCAATCGAGGTGGTGATGGCGGATATCCTGCAGCAGGTACAGGTGGGTGCTGCGCACATTTCTTTCGGCGACCCGGATTTTTTCAACGGGCCGACGCATGCCATGAAAGTGGTTACGGCAATGCACGCCAAGCTTCCCCACTTGAGCTTCGACGCCACCATCAAGATTCAGCACCTTATCAACCATGCCGAACTGTTGCCGGCGCTCAGGGCGGCAGGTTGTTTATTCATGACATCGGCAGTCGAGTCGGTGGATGACAAGGTGCTGGACTATTTTGCCAAGAACCATACGCGTGCCGACTTCGAACGCGCTTCGCAACTGTGCCGCGAAGCGGAAATATTCCTGGCGCCCACGTTTGTGTCATTCACGCCCTGGACCACACTGGAGGGATACCTCGATCTGCTAAGCACGCTGCTGCGCTTGCGTTTAGTGGAGGCTGTGCCTTCGATTCAGCTATGCATTCGCCTGCTCGTGCCGGAAGGCTCTTATTTGCTTCAATTGCCCGGTTTCCGGGAAATGATTGAGCCGTTCAATACGAAATTGCTCGGCTATCCGTGGCGGCACGTTGACCCGCGTGTAGATGCACTACAAAAGGCGGTGCAGGCCTGTGCCGCGCAAGGTGATCAACAAGAGTTAGCGCGCAAAGACATCTTCGAACAAATCTGGCGGCTCACGCACGATGCGCTCGGTCGTTCTGCGCCGCCACTCACGCAGGCGGATTTTGGCGAACCCATCGCACGCTTGTCAGAGCCCTGGTACTGCTGTGCCGAACCCACTGAGCAACAACTGCAAAGCTTCTAAACGTACACCATGAAGCGCGTCCTACTGCTGCTGCCCACGACCAGTTATCGTAATCATGATTTCCTGGACGCCGCGAAAAATCTCGAAGTGGAAATCATCACTGCCGCAAATTATTGCCATCAGCTCGCACCGCTCTGGGGCATGAGTCCGATTCAAGCGGTGCATTTCGATCAGCCTGAAGTCGCGGTGAAGCAGGTGCTGGCTGCGCTGGGACGCCAACCGGACGCCGTGCTGGCGGTGGACGACAGCGGCCTGGAACTGGCGGCACTGCTGCGCGAGCAGTTGCGCTTGCCGGGCAACCTGCCCGCTGCGGTGCGCGTGACGCGTGACAAACTGGCGTTTCGCCGTTTGCTACAAAGTGGCGGCCTTAACTGTCCGGATTTTTATCATCTCGGCAACGATAGCCAGACGCCTGCACTACAGGCGCCACTTCAATTCCCTGTTGTCGTCAAAGCGCGCCGGCTTTCTTCCAGCCGTGGCGTCATTCGGACCGACACCCCGCAGGCGTTCAGGCAAGCCGTGCAATGGGTGCGCGACATACAGATCAAAGCCGATCGCGATGCCGCCCAACTGGGATTGGTCGTGGAAAATTTCATCCCTGGTCGTGAATACGCACTGGAAGGTTTACTGCAAGAGGGCCAATTGCGCGTGCTGGCGTTATTCGACAAACCCGATCCGCTCGACGGCCCCTATTTCGAAGAAACGCTTTACATCACGCCATCGCGCCTATCTCAAGATAAGCAGAATGAGATCATGCAAACCGTGCAACACGTCTGCGAGTTGGCCGGGCTTCGTAGCGGGCCGATCCATGCGGAAATGCGTCTGAACGAGCAGGGCGTCTGGCTGCTGGAAATCGCCGCGCGCTCCATCGGCGGCCTGTGCGGCAGAATGCTGCGGCATGCACTGGGCATGAGCCTGGAAGAGTTAATTCTACGTCACGCCCTGAATCTGCCATTGCCGCAGGTGCAGCTTGACGACGCTGCCGGTGTGATGATGATCCCTATCCCCAGGCGCGGTATTTTGCTGGGCGTGCGCCACCTCGACGACGCCCTGCGAGTCGCCGATATCAGCGACATCCAGATTGCCGCCGACCCCGGCCAGATCATTGCACCCCCGCCAGAAGGCTCGAGCTACCTGGGCTTCATCTTCGCTCGTGGAATATCCCCGGACGCGGTTGAGTCTGCGCTGCGGCAAGCGCATCAGCGGCTGGTCTTCGATATCCAATCGGAGATTCCAGTTAGTTCTTACCAAGGAGATAATAATGAGCAAAGCATCAAGGTCAGCAGAAATTCTTGGTCTTAGAAAACCGCCGATTGCTATCGGCTTTTTCGAGTCGCCGCCCGCAGGGGTACCTCGGTGGGAAGGCGGGTCGGTGGCTGCCGGTTGCGTCTTCTGGGACAAAGCCATGCACGGGCAGACCTTTTATACGGTTCCATCCGATCATTACAACTGCGCGGTCGGAAGTTACACCCACAAGATCGCTCTTCCCGCGGAGCGCGCGCACGAATTGAATGACACGCTTGCGTTCATGGCTGAAAACCACTACGTCGCCACCTCTGAAGTGCCGGGCATCCCCACCCTGGCCAAATCCCCGGGTGCTGTGGCCTACGGCCCAGTGGACCGGGCCGGCTTCAAACCCGATGTGGTGCTGATTGCGGCGAAACCGGCGCAGGCCATGCTGATTTACGAAGCAGCCATCAAGGCAGGGGCAGGTAGCGCTCTAACGAACGCCCTGGGTCGTCCGGCCTGCGCCGTCCTGCCACTAACAACGACAAACGGCCGGGCGTCGATCTCGCTCGGCTGTAAAGGCAACCGGACATTTACCGGCCTACCGGACGAAGAAATGTATGTGGCCATTCCCGGCGACAAATGGGAAGCGGTGATCGAAAAACTTACCGAAACGCACGCCGCCAACCTGGCGATGGAAAAGTGTTACTCGAATCGAAAGACCCAGTTTGCCGCGCCTTAGCCGGCTGTCGCGGGAGAACTTTATCCATGAAGTGAGCGGCCGCAGCCGAAATAAACGTGGTCTTCCGATAAACTTAAAAAAATCATTATGCCCGTCATTACCTGCATTGAAGACCTGCGCGAGTTACACAAAAAAAGCGCCCCCAAGGCGTTTTACGACTATGTAGACGCGGGCAGCTATACAAACGCAAGGCTGATATCGATAGTAGCGCCAGCGTTGCCGACCTGATTACCAAAAAATACAAATAACCCCCTGTAACAAAACCGGAAAAGCCATGAGCGATGCGACCAACCTGATTTTCATCATGTCCGACGAGCACAACAAGCGCGTACTCGGCTGTGCCGGCCATCCGATGATCAAGACGCCCAACCTCGACGCACTGGCCGCGCGCGGCACGCGCTTCACGTCCGCCTACACCAACTGCCCGATCTGCGTACCGGCACGTGCCGCCTTCGCCACCGGACGTTATGTGCATGACATCCGCTACTGGGACAACGCCATTGCCTACGATGGCAAAATCCCGACCTGGGGTCATCGCCTGATGGCACAGGGCCACCATGTGACTTCCATCGGCAAACTGCATTACCTGGACTCGGATGCAAAACGCAACGGCTTCGATGAGGAAATCCTGCCGCTGCACATCGTCAACGGCGTCGGTGACCTGCTCGGCCTGATCCGCGAGGAACTGCCGCGGCGCCCGGGTTCGGCCAATCTCGGCCCCGAGGCCGGCAAAGGCGAATCCGAATACACCCGATACGACCGCAGCATCGCCGCAGAAACCATCCATTGGCTGAAACAAAAAGCGCCAGCATTAAAAGCCAAACCGTGGGCGCTGTACGTCGGTTTTGTGTCGCCGCATTTCCCGCTGATCGCGCCACCGCAGTTCTACGATATGTATCCCGAAGACGCGGTGCCGTGGCCTGATATGTATGAAAAAGACCAGCGGCCGCAGCACCCGTTCACCGATGCGATGCGCAAATGCCTGTGTTACGACGACGCTTTCGATGAGCCTATGGTACGCCGCGCGATTGCCGCCTATTTCGGCCTGACCTCTTTCCTCGATGACAACGTCGGCCAGATCCTGCGTACGCTGGAACAAACAGGGCTGATGAACAACACCCGTGTTGTTTATACCTCCGACCACGGCGACAATCTGGGCACCCGCGGCATGTGGGGCAAATCAACCATGTACGAAGAGTCGGCAGGCATCCCGATGATCATCGCCGGACCCGGCGTGCCCAAAGGCAGCGTCTGCGATACGCCGGTGACGCTGGCCGACGGTTTCCCGACCTTCATCCATGCATTGGGAGCAGAAGTGCATCCCGACGACGCCAAACTCCCGGGCAATTCGCTGATCGACATTGCGCAGGGCCTGGTGCCGCCGCGCACCATCCTCTCCGAATACCATGCCGCCGGCGCGGTATGCGGCGCATCGATGATCCGCCACGGCCAGTGGAAATACATCCATTACGCAACGCTGCCGCCGATGTTGTTCGACCTGGCTGCAGATCCGCACGAACGCAAAGACCTTGGCCGCGATCCGCATTACCGGTCGGTCATCGTCGAATGCGAACAGGCGTTGCGCAAGGTTGTCGATCCGGAGGCCGCCGACCACCAGGCCAAAGCTGACCAGAAAGCGATGATTGAAAAATTCGGCGGCGAGGAAGCCATCCTCAAACGCGGCACGTTCCGTTATTCGCCGCCGCCGGGAGCCAAAGCTTCATACTATTGAGCATTTCTAAAAACATGACAGCCTCGCCAGAGACATGTTTTTGTCATCATTTACGCAACTATCAATATTAGTCAATAAACAAAAAACATAACGACCAGGAGGAGATCATGCATCACGTTCTGCGTCATATCATCACCGGCATCACACTCGCACTCGCCACTACCATCGCCATCGCGCAGAGTTATCCGACCAAACCCATCCGCTTCCTGGTGCCGAGTCCCGCCGGCGGTTCCCCGGACATACTCGCGCGCATCGTCGGCGCCCGTCTGTCAGAGCAGATGAAGCAGCAGGTGATCATCGACAACCGCTCCGGCGCAAGCGGCATCATCGGCGTGGAAATCGTCAAGAACGCGGCGCCTGATGGCTACACGCTGTTGCTCGCAACCTCGACCATATTTGCCTCGCTACCGGCGCTGAAGAGCAATCTGCCCTACGACGTCGAACGTGATTTCGCGCCACTGTCGCGCATCGCATGGGTGGCGAACGTGGTCACGGTCAACGCCGGGCTCGGCGTCAATTCCGTCGCCGACCTGGTGAAACTGGCAAAGGATAAACCGGGCAGCCTCAACTACGGCTCTGCGGGCAACGGCTCACCGGCGCACCTCGCCGGCGCCATGTTCAATGTGCTTGCGGGCGTCAAGACCACCCACATCCCCTACAAGGGCGCCGCCCCGGCAATGACGGACATGATCGGCGGGCAGATCCAGTTCCTGATCACCTCGCCGCTGGTCGCTATGCCTCAGGGCCGTGCCGGCCGCATCAAGGTACTGGCAACCACCGGCGCGCAGCGTGATCCGCTGCTGCCCGAATTGCCGACGATGGCTGAAACCGTGCCCGGCTACGAGATCGTGCAGTGGTGGGGCATCTCTGTCGCCAAAGCCACCCCGGCTGCGATCAGCCAACGCCTGCACAAGGAACTGATGATTGCGCTGAATGTAACTGAGGTCAAAGCGCTGATGAACAAGAACGGCGCAACACCGCAACCGGAGCAACCCGCCGAGTTTGCTGCGTTCATGCGGTCCGAGCGAGCGCGCATTGGCAACGTCGGCAAGCAGGCGGGCATCACGATCGACTGAAAATTTCGACTAAAAATGCCATGACACAGCCCGCCAACCTGATCCTGTTCCAGTCCGACAACCACAATGGCCATCTCGCGGGTTGCTACGGCCACCCGGTCGTGAAAACTCCGACCATGGATCGCATCGCCGCGGTCGGTGTGCGTTTTGCCAACGCCTACTGCACCAGCCCCCTGTGCTGCCCGTCACGCTCCAGCCTCGCCACCGGTCGTTACCCGCACCAGACCGGCTACTGGGACAACGCGCTCACTTACGACGGGCGGATGCCGACTTGGCACCACCGCCTGCGCGAACAGGGCCACAACGTGACGGCGGTTGGAAAACTACATTACTGTTCCGGCGAAGACGACAACGGCTTCACCGAAGAAATCGTCCCCATGCACCTGCACGAGGGCAAGGGCGCGATCAAGAACCTGCTGCGCGGTTACGGCACGGAACCGCCCAAGGACGACGGCAGTTTCTGGAAACTCTACA
>JANNHN010000291.1:0-2387 GCA_031404395.1 Betaproteobacteria bacterium | reverse complement strand
CCATGGTTTCCCAGGCCGACTGATGCTTGGCCAGGATGACGCAGGGCTCCCTGGGGATGTGCTCGGCGCCGATAACGCGGTAGCGGATGCCGCAAATCACCCGTGCAGCCCATATTACCCAGTGCGCCCATACGGAAATAATGCGGTAACGCGTCAGCGCCGCCAGCGGGAACGTCAACAGCGCAATGATCGTGAAAATGGGGGTGATCAGGATCAGGAATAAAGCGAACAGCGTCGAGCGCAGCGCGATGGACACCATCATTGCAGCAGATTGCGTACGGCTTCGGACAGGTCGGCATGAACCGGGGTGTTTTCCGGAAAGCCGCCTTCCTTGCGCGTTTTTTTGCCCTTGCCCGTCAGCACCAGCACCGGTTGCGCGCCGACGGCCAGCGCGGCCTCGATGTCGCGCAGCGAATCGCCGATGAAGGGCACGCCGTCGAGGCTGACGCCGAAGCGGCGCCCGATTTCTTCCAGCAGGCCGGGTTTGGGCTTGCGGCAGGCGCAGCCCGCATCCTGTGCATGCGGGCAATAGAAAATGCCGTCGATGCGCCCGCCGGCCAGACCCAGCGCGCGGTGCATTTTGTCGTGGATCGCGTTCAGCGTCGCCATGTCGAACAGGCCGCGGCCGATACCCGACTGGTTGGTGGCCACCAGCACGCGGTAACCGGCCTGGTTGAGCAGCGCAATCGCCTCCAGGCTGCCGGGGATCGGTTTCCATTCCGCCGGGCTCTTGATGTACGACGCGCTGTCGTGATTGATTACGCCGTCGCGGTCGAGGATGATGAGTTTCATCGGACAGTGATGAGCGAGGAGTGATGAGTGATGAGCAAAGGCGTCATGCGGCGAGTTTGGAGATGTCGGCGACGCGGTTGAACGCGGCTTCCAGTTGCGCCAGCATCAGCAGGCGGTTTGTGCGCAGGGCAGCGTCTTCGACATTGACCATGACTTTGTCAAAAAAAGCGTCCACCGGAGTTTTCAGTATCGCAAGCGCTGTCAGGGACTCCGTAAAACGCCCAGCTTTGTACGCGGCATCTGCTTTTGCATCCGCCGCCAAAAATGCCTGATGCAGTTGGACTTCTTCCGGTGCTGTCAGTCGTTTTTCAGAAAAAATATCGCCATCGGCCGGCGGTGATTTCTGCAGTATGTTCTTGATGCGCTTGTTGGCGGCGGCGAGGCTGGCGGCTTCCGGCAAGCTGGCAAACGCACGTACTGCTGCCAGTTGCTGCGGAATCCGGTGCACCGCAGCCGGGGAGAGGCTCAGCACCGCATCAATCTCCTGCGTGGTGTAGCCGGCGTCGGCGAAATAGCCGCGCATGCGGTCGTAGAAAAAAAACTCAAGGTCGGCGTGCGATTGCGCCAGTTTCAACGCATTATCGAACACCGCAAACGCATCACGGATCAGCGCATCGAGTTGCAGCGGCAGGTCGCGTTCAATCAGGATACGGATGACGCCCAGCGCATGGCGGCGCAGCGCGAACGGGTCGCGGTCGCCGGTGGGCAACTGGCCGATGCCGAACAGGCCGGCCAGCGTTTCCAGCTTGTCAGCGAGGGCGACCGCACAGGCGACCGGACTTTCCGGCAGCTTGTCGCCGGCATAACGGGGCTGATAGTGGGCGGCGATGGCATCCGCCACTGCGGCAGGTTCGCCGTCATGCAGCGCGTAATAGCGGCCCATGATGCCCTGCAGTTCCGGGAATTCGCCGACCATGCCGGTCACCAGATCGGCCTTGGCCAGCCATGCGGCGCGTTTTGCGGCGGCTTCATCGGCTTTCAGCGCGCGGGCGATGTTTCCGGCCAGCAACTGCACGCGCTCGACGCGTTCCAGTTGAGTGCCGAGCTTGTTGTGGTACACGACCTTGCCCAGTTGCGGCACGCGGGTTTCCAGCCGTTCCTTGCGATCCTGGTTGTAGAAAAAGCGGGCGTCTTCCAGCCGCGGGCGGATCACGCGCTGGTTGCCGTTGATGATGGGCGCCGGGTCGGCGACCTGCATGTTGCTGACGATCAGGAAGCGGTTGGTCAGTTTCCCGGCAGCATCGAACAGCGGAAAGTATTTCTGGTTCTGGCGCATGGTCAGGATCAGACATTCGGCGGGTATTTCGAGGAATCCGGCGTCGAAGGTGCCGACATATACCGACGGATGCTCGACCAGCGCCGTGACTTCATCAAGCAGAGCCTGATAGTCGCCCAGTACCGCCTGCTGTTTTTTCGCCGCAGCCTGCAGCAGGTCGTCGATCATCGCGCGGCGCTTCGCAAAATCGGCGACGACCATGCCTTCGCTTGCCAGCACGGTTTCGTAGGCATCGGCGTCCGTGATTACCAGTTCAGCCTTGCCCATAAAGCGATGGCCGCGGGTTTTGTTGCCCGAGGCGATGCCGAGCACCGTGCCC
>JANNHN010000290.1:0-1885 GCA_031404395.1 Betaproteobacteria bacterium | reverse complement strand
TCGGGGATTTCCTTGCCTTCGCCGATGAAGGCGCGGGCGCCGATCAGGCAGTTTTTGCCGATTTTTGCGCCGTTGAGGATGACTGCGCCGATGCCCACCAGGCTGCCTTCGCCGATGGTGCAGCCGTGCAGCATGGCCATGTGTCCGACGCTGACGTTTTTGTGCAGGGTCAGCGGGAAGCCCGGATCGGCATGCAGCACCGAACCGTCCTGCACCTGGGAATTCTCACCGATGGTGATGACGTCGCTGTCGCCGCGCAGCACGCAGTTCCACCAGATGCTGGCGTTGTTTTCAAGTACCACCGTACCGATGACGGTGGCGTTGGGGGCGATCCAGTTATTGCCTTTGCAGACGACTTTGCGTTCGCCGAGGGTATATTTCATGGTGTGTTTTCGTGGCAGCGCGGCAGGGCCGATCAAAAGCCGACAGCCTGACCGTCGGTGCGACGTTCGGACGCCGCGAAATAACCATCATCCATTTTGCAGATCAACTGGGCGCGACCAAAGTCCGTTGACCAGCGATCCGCCTGCGGCATGTGGTGGCCGCGGGCGCGCAGGGCGGCGAGAGTTTCCTCAGGCACACCCTGTTCGATGCCGACGGTCAGACCAGTATCGATACGCCAGCGCGGCGCGTCCGCCGCCGCCTGGGGATTTTGCCCGTAATCGACCATGCGCGACACCACCTGCATGTGGCCCTGCGCCTGCATCGAGCCGCCCATGACGCCGAAACTCATCAACGGCTTGCCGCCCTTGGTGAGGAAGCCGGGGATGATGGTATGGAAGGGGCGCTTGCGCGGGGCGACAACGTTGGCGTGGCCGGCTTTCAGGTTGAAGCCATAGCCGCGGTTCTGCAGGCTGATGCCGGTGCCGGGAATCACCACGCCCGAACCGAAGCCGGCATAGTTCGACTGGATGTACGAGACCATCATGCCGGACTCGTCGGCCGCGGTCAGATACACGGTGCCGCCGGCGGGCGGCTGGCCGAATTGCGGATCCAGCGCCTTTTTCATGTCGATCCGCTGTGCGCGTTTTTTCAGATAAGCCTTGTCGAGCATGTCGGCGGGTTTTACGCGCATGGTTGCCGGATCCGATACGTACTCGTTGATATCGGCAAAGGCGAGCTTCATCGCCTCGATCTGCAGATGCAGACTGTCCGGTGAATCGACCGGCAATTGCGCAACGTCAAAGTTTTCCATGATGCCGAGGGCCATCAATGCGGCGATGCCCTGGCCGTTGGGCGGGATTTCATGCAGCGTGTAGCCGCGATAATCGATGCCGATCGGTTCCACCCAGTCGTTGGTGTGGCTGGCGAGATCGGCCAGCGTCATTGCGCCGCCGTGCTGTTTGGCCCAGGCGACGATTTTTTCAGCCAGGTCCCCTTTGTAAAAAGCCTCCCCCCTGGTTTCCGCGATGCGGGCAAGCGTTTTGGCCTGCGCCGGGAATGAGAATTTTTCGCCGGGCGCCGGCGCGCGGCCGCGCGGCATGAACGCTTCGGCATAACCCGGCTGATTCTTCAGTTCGGGCGCCTGATTGGCCCACAGCCTGGCAATGGTGGGAGTCACCATGTAGCCGTCGCTGGCATATTTGATGGCCGGCTCGAACAAATCAGCAAAAGGCAGCTTGCCGAACTTCTGCGACATTTCCGCCCACGCCGACACGCAGCCCGGCACAGTCACCGAATCCCAGCCGCGCTGCGTCATGGCCTGCGCGCCCTTGAAGCGATCCAGCGTCCAGGCTGCGGGCGAGCGCCCGGAAGCATTGAGGCCGTGCAGTTTTTTGCCGTCCCACAAAATGCAGAACGCATCGCTGCCGATGCCGTTGCTGGTCGGTTCCAGCACCGTCAATGAAATGGCGGTGGCGAGTATGGCATCCACCGCATTGCCGCC
>JANNHN010000289.1:0-4637 GCA_031404395.1 Betaproteobacteria bacterium | reverse complement strand
AACGGCAAACAATTCTTGATGATCTTTGATACCGAGGCAAGGCTTGCGGCGTGGGCCAAGCGCAGCATCACTTTTATCACGGTGAAGGGGCGCGCGCTGGCGCAGGCCATGGATCCCAAGTACCAATGGGTTTTGAACTGGGGGACGCCTTCCATGAAGAATTTTTCACCGGAGGAAATTCTCTGGATGAAGAAAAATTTTAATAACACAAGGGAGGTTTGAATGAAGGCTCTAATTTTTATTTTGGTGGTTTTGATCGGCGGCGCTTATTTTGCGGGCTACCGGGTTCATCCTGAAAATGTGCGCTATTACTTCAAAACGGAAGAGAGCGGAAAAAAGTACGAAATCTTGCTGAATAACGGCGTCACGATGGAAGGCATTGTTGAGAGTGAAACCGAAGGTGCGATTGAAATCAACACCGACGGCGCTGTGCTGAGCTTTCAGAAGGCCGAGATCAAAAGCATGAAAGAAGTAGCCGGCCGGAATTTTATCTGAAAAGCTGGTCGAACTCGACGTGCCGGCGATGGTGCATGTCAGTGCGTCCTGCAACCCGGCCTTCCATTTCACCGGCGCGCATTACATCAACGGCGACACCACCGCGTTCATGCAATTCATTACCGCGGATCTGTTCAAAGACTTCCCGACGCTGCGTTTCGTCATCCCGCACGGCGGCGGTGCAGTGCCCTACCACTGGGGGCGCTACCGCGGTCTCGCGCAGGACATGGGCAAGCCGACGCTGCAGGAACACCTACTCGGCAATGTTTATTTCGACACCTGCGTCTATCACCAGGCCGGCATCGACCTGCTGACGAAGGTGATCCCAGCCGACAACATCCTCTTCGCCTCGGAAATCGTCGGCGCGGTGCGCGGCATCGACCCGGAAACGGGACATTACTACGACGACACCAGGCGTTATATCGACAAGGTCGACTGGCTCAGCACGGCGGAGAAGGAGAAGATTTTCAGCGGCAACGTGCGCAAGGTGTACCCGCGGTTTGCGCAGTGGGCGACGTAAGATTTGACGCCCTTGGCGCACCGGCGGCGAAAGAATCTTGTCCTGGGTTAGGCGCTGTGGAGAAACGTGACCTTTTAGATTCTTGCGCTCAAAAAGTCAAAAAAACGCTTCAACACCGCGCCAACCTGGCGCGGTCGGCTCGGGAAGTCTGTTAAGCGATGGCAGCCACGGCTCACGGAAGCGAAACAGCCTGCGGGCTTCGCTCGAACAGCGGCGTAGGCTTGCAGACGCCGTAGCCCTGAGCATAGTCCACCCCCATGTCTCTGAGCTCTTGGATGATCGCGTCGTTCTCGGCGAATTCGGCAACGGTTTTGATGCCCATGATGTGCCCGATGCGATTGATGGTTTCCGTCATGGCTTTGTCGATCGCGTCGTGTTCCAGATTCTTGATAAATCCGCCGTCGATCTTGAGATAATCAACCGGCAAATTCTTGAGGTAACCGAACGAGCTCGTGCCCATGCCGAAATCGTCAAGCGCAAACAGTATTCCCATGGACTTGCATTCCTTGATGAACTCGGCAACCTTGCGCAGGTTGTTGATGGCCGCGGTTTCGGTAATTTCGAAACAAATCGAATGCGGCGGCAATGCATGCTCAATGACCTGTTGCCGAACGAAATCGAGAAAGCCTTCCGCGTTGAGCGATGAGCCGGACAAATTGATGGCGCAGGTCAACGGCTCGCCGCCCCGCTCCGCAACCAGGGCATGATATCGGGCGAATACCGTGCTGACTACCCAGCGATCGATAGCAGGCATCAGGTTGTAGCGCTCTGCCGCCGGCAGAAAGCTGCCAGGTTGGACCAGATTGCCCTCCTCGTCGATCATTCTGAGCAGGACTTCAAGGTGTTTACGGGCTCCAGACGCGGCGTTCAGTGACAAATAGCTCTGGTGGTATAACGTGAACCGGTCCTCTGCCAGCGCCGAGTTTATCCGCGCAATCCAGCCCATCTCGCGGCGGCGGGCAACCATGGCGCTGTCTCCGGTGCGGTAGACACAGACCCGGTTTCGGCCCTGCTCCTTGGCCCAGTAACATGCAGTGTCCGCCCTACTCATTACCTCGGCGCCGCTGCCGCTGTCGCTCGTAATGGCGGCGAGACCGATGCTCACCCCGACGGTGAACGCCTTGGCATCACAGTGGAAGCGAAAGTCTCCGACAGCGGCGAGCAAATCGGCGGCAATGAGCTGCGCGCGCTCCAGCGAGCAACCATCGAGTATCAAGCCGAATTCGTCGCCGCCCAGCCGTGCCAGCGTATCGGATTCCCGGGTGCGCGATTGCAGCAGTCCGGTAAGCTCCTTGAGTAAATCGTCGCCCGCGGCATGACCGCAGGTGTCGTTGACCACCTTGAACTGGTCAAGGTCCATATAGCACACGACGTGGTGCTTTTCCGAATTTTTGGCACTGGCAAGTGCGGCCTTGATGCAATCTTCGAATTCACGGCGATTGGCCAATCCCGTCAGCAGATCATGCGAGGCCTCCCACGAATTGCGCTGGGCGGATTCTCGCGCTGTGCTCACGTCACGAAATATGAGGACGCCGCCGATGATCTTGCCGCTGCGGTCGTGGATCGGCGCTGCACTGTCTTCGATCGCCAGCCTGCCCGCGTCCCGCCGCACCAAATCGATGCCGCTGCCGAAGGAGACGATCCGGTTCTCGGTGAGTGCCTGGTGCAACGGGCTGGCAATCGGCTTCCCCATAGCCGCGTCGCATAATTGCAGAACTTCGGAGAGCGGCTTGCCGCTGGCTTCCCGCAGGCTCCAGCCGGTCAGTTTTTCCGCCATCGGGTTCAGATAGTCCACTCGCTCGTTTTCATCGGTGGTGATTACCGCGTCGCCAATCGAGTGCAGCGTAACTTGTGCACGCTCTTTCTGCACGTATAAAGCGTTGGTGATTCGGCGCAAAGCGCGAAGCGGCACGACGCGTAGCGCGACGAATACCGCAGCAGCGAGCAGCATGCCAAGCAGGGTTGCAGTGCCGGTGCCGTATATCACCGCGCGCAGCGAGTCACTCACGTCCACGCGGCCGACGACGCGTCCGGAATCGTACAGGAGAGCCGAACGACTCAGCACCGGGGACGCCGGCGTTTCACCGGCTTTCCCGACGAAGTTGTCCTGCAGGTCGAAAATCTGGGCCGATCCGGTTTCGAGCGGTACCGGGTGTTTCGTCAACAACTCCGCCAGGCGGTGGTCTTCGTACATCCACAGGTTGGGATTGGCAGTCACCAATGCGCTTAGCGTCGTTGCTTTGACCTTGGCCGTGAATACCAAAGTAGCGCTAAGATCCCGGTACGCGAGACTCCAATAAGCGAACGGCAGGACGATCATGACAACCAGCGCGACCGAGACGGCCACCCGATTAACGATGGGAGCCAGATCCTCGTCGCCGGCAGACCCGCGAGCGAGATTTTCAGGGTGTCCAGTGCCCATTTCGTAGCAGGATTTCAACCCCATCGAGGGAACGCAGGAAAGCAATGAAGCGCTGCGCCGCGGCAGTTGGCTTCGGCTGAGCAACGGCATACAGCCGCTTGTAATGGGGGTAGCGCCCAGCGACGGCATTTTGCACGGTGGCGGCCACGCCATTCAATTCCAGCGCCCTCAGCGCACGATCCTCGGATTTGATCAGAGCCAGGGTGGTGGCTCCAAACGCCCCGGGAATGTGCTCGATGCCATTGGCAGCCTCCTGATCGGTCAGCGCGAACGGTGTGCCAGGGATTTTTTCGGCATGCATCAGCGCCTCTGCGATTGCGGGCGTCATTTTCTTGACCTGGACGGTATCCCCTTCTCCCGCGGGGCGCAGTACCAGACGAATCCGGCTGCCATCGGGCCAGGTCTGTGTCCTGCCGGCGTACAGATCGGCAATCTCCCCGGTGGTGATCGCAGTGACTTTGGATTTAGCCGACACGGCGAATACAAACGGCGTGCGGGCATACTCGCTTTCCACAAGGCCGAGCTTGCGCTCGTCCTCCGTTAGCGGACGCGAGCTGATTGCGATGTCGATAGCGCCTTTCGCGGCGGCTTTAATGCCTCCGCTGCTGCCGAGACTCGGCAGTACCGTGACTTTTACATCGGGATTTTTCTTCGAGAATGCCTTGGCGAGCAGCTGCATCGTACCCAGTCCAGCGCCGGTGCCGCCGATTTTTATCCTTTCTGCTGCCATAATCTCGCCAGTGAACAACATTGCCGTGCTTGCGATTGCGAACGCAAGCAAGCGACCGTAGTAGAAGACAGTTACCGTCTGTTTTCGCATTGGGTGTTCCTTTCCTGGCCAGCGCTTGCTCATCCTGCAGGCTATCAGTAATAGCTTGGGAGGAACGTACGATAGCGCACATACATGTGCGCTCGGACTTCGAGCCGACAGCACCCAAAGGTACGGAGTCGACTTCTCTTCCACACAGTTCGCTCTCCTCCGCAAATAAACACCTGATTGCCCGCTCAATTACGCAACCATTGCATTATTTTTTTGGAAGGAATTCGGCTCCAGTATTCTTGGCAATAAATGACATCACCGCAGAAACACATGAACAAAAACGGCAAACCCTGCAGTCCGCTGTACTCCCCCGCTACCGTCCGTAAAACTTCCTCACCGTCTCTTCCGCCACCTTCTGCAGAAACGCCGCGTCCTCCTTG
>JANNHN010000288.1:0-3838 GCA_031404395.1 Betaproteobacteria bacterium | reverse complement strand
ACTGCCATTCAAACCCATCGCTACCGAAGGCCTCGACGAACGCATCATCGGCGGTCTGCGCGAGCGCGGTTTGCGCCTGGAAGACATTGCACTGCTGCCGCCGGGCAATGCGTGGATCATGATCGAGTTCGGCGCCGACACCGTAGATGCGGCCAATGCGCAGGCCGCCGCGCTGGTGGAATACTACGCCGGCAAACCCGCAGCCCCGTCATCATGGCTGATCACCGATCCGGCGCTGTGCGAGCGCATCTGGACCATCCGCGAAACTGCCGCCTCTGCCAGTGCGCTGACCATCCGTCCGGGCCAATCCGATCCGATGGTCGGCTGGGAAGATGCCGCGGTCGATCCGCTGCGGCTGGGCGACTATCTGCGCGAATTCCAGGCACTGGTCGATCGCCACGGTTATGAAACCTCGCTCTATGGCCATTTCGGCGACGGCTGCATCCACGCCCGCATTACTTTCGATACGCGTTCGGTCGCCGGCATCAAGATCTGGCGCAACTTTCTGCGTGCCGCCGCCGAGCTGGTCGTCAAATACGGCGGCTCGTTATCAGGCGAACATGGCGACGGCCAGGCCAAAGCGGAATTTCTGCCGGTGATGTACGGCGAGGAGTTGATACAGGCTTTCCGCGAATTCAAGGCGATCTGGGATCCGGACAACCGCATGAATCCGGGCAAGGTCATCGACGCGTACCGCGTTGATGAGAATCTCAAATACGGCCCCGACTATCAGCCACAGCACCCGCCAACGCGTTTTGCGTTCGCCAGCCGCGAAGGCCACGGCTTTACCCGCGCCATCGAGCGCTGCGTCGGCATGGGCAAATGCCGGGCGCACGCGGGCGGCATGATGTGCCCGAGCTACCGCGCCACCCATGAAGAACGCTACTCGACCCGCGGCCGCGCGCGGCTGCTCTCCGAAATGCTGCGCGGCGAGATCATCCGCGATGGCTGGCGCAGCGCAGAAGTGCGCGAGGCGCTCGACCTGTGCCTCGCCTGCAAGGGCTGTAAAAGCGACTGCCCCACGCATACCGACATGGCGACGTACAAGGCCGAGTTCATGCACCACCACTATCTCGGCCGACTGCGCCCGGTGCAGGCCTACACCATGGGATTCATCAACCGCTGGGCGCGACTGGCAGCGCTTGCCCCACGCGTGGTTAATCTGCTGACAGCGATGCCTGGGCTGTCCACGTTGCTCAAATTCGCCGGCGGCGTGGCGCGCGAACGCGGCATTCCGCAATTCGCCCACCGCACGTTTCGCACCTGGTTCCGGCAACGGCGCGCAACGCCATCCGCCGCTGCGTCACGCGGCAGGATCATTCTGTGGGCTGACACTTTCAACAATCATTTCCAGCCGGGATCGGCCGCGGCGGCCGTCGAAGTGCTGGAAGCGCTGGGCTACACGGTCACGATCCCGCAGCAGCAATTATGCTGCGGCCGGCCGCTCTACGATTTCGGCATGCTCGACACCGCGCGCGGTTACCTGCGGGAAATCCTCGACGCCTTGCAGGCCGATATCCGCGCCGGCGTACCTATCATCGGCCTCGAACCGGCATGCGTGTCCGTGTTCCGTGATGAACTGCTGAACCTGTTTCCGGACGATGCGCTGGCGCGGCGCTTGAGCGCGCAAGTGCATCTGTTCAGCGATTTCCTGATGAAAGTCACCGACTGGGATGCGCCGCAGCTCGGCGGCGAGGCGCTGGTGCATGGCCACTGCCACCAGAAATCCCTGTCCGGCATGGCCGCCGAAATGGCCTTGCTGAAACGGCTGGGTATCCGCGCGCGCACGGTCGAATCCGGCTGCTGCGGCATGGCCGGCGCTTTTGGTTTCAATCCGCGGCACTACGCCGTTTCCGTAACAATCGGTGAAGCCGCGCTGCTGCCCGCGGTGCGTGCAGCCGATGAACACACCATGATCGTCGCCAGCGGCTACAGTTGCCGCGAACAGATTGCGCAATTGACGGAACGCAACGCGCTGCATATCGCCGAAGTCGTCGCGCTTGCGCTGAACCGCGCGCGCGACACCGCCTGAATCACCTCATCATGCCCGGCTTCGAAGATCTCTCGCCCTGGCTGATCGCGTACATCGCCGTGGTGATTGCCGCATCAGGCTGGGTGCAGGGCGCACTCGGGCTCGGCTTCCCGATGATCGCAACCCCGCTGATCGCCGCAGCCACCAACATGCAGGTTGCGGTGGTCATGGTGCTGATTCCGTGCATTGCCGCGGTCCTGGTCAACATTCTGCGCAGCCCCGGTTTCGTCGATGTCCTGCGGCGTTTCTGGTGGATGCCCTTCGTCGCGCTGATCGGCGCGGTCATCGGTGCGCGCCTGTTCGTGCTGTATCCGGAATTCCCGTATGCCCTGCTGCTCGCGGGCGTGATCCTGTTCTACCTCAACCTGGATCGCCTCGGCCTCACCCAGTGGCCGCTGATGCGCAGGCACGAGACGGCATTCGGGCTCACCTTCGGACTGCTCGGCGGCATCAGCGAGAGCACGGCCAACATCGCGGCACCACCGCTGATCATCTACTACCTCGGCATCGGCCTGCCGCCGCTGATGCTGGTGCCTGCGATGAACATTTCGTTTCTGGTCGGCAAGGTCACGCAGTTTGCGACACTGGCCGCGAGCGGCATGGCAACGCCGACGATGTGGCTGATGACGTTGCCGCTGGCGGTGCTGGCCACGATCGCTTCACTGCTGGGCGCGCGCATCCGCAACCGGATCGACAGCGCAACCTACGGCCGGTGGATGCGCCGCATGCTGTTCGCGATGGCGGTGATTCTGCTGGCGCAAGTCGCCTATCGCTACCTGATGACCTGACTACAAGACGTAAAAAAACCGGCTTGCGCCGGTTTTTTGCGGAGAGATCGCGCGATCAGGGTTGCAGCATCTTCTGCAGCTCGCCGCTCTGGTGCATCTCGATCATGATGTCGGAACCGCCGACGAATTCACCATTGACATACAACTGCGGGATCGTCGGCCAGTTGGCGTATTGCTTGATGCCCTGGCGAATCTCGGGATCCTCCAGCACGTCGACCGTAAACGGCTCGTTGACGCCGCAAGCCTGCAGGATTTTGATGGCGTTGGCGGAAAAACCGCACTGCGGAAAATCCGGCGAGCCCTTCATGTAGAGCACGACTTTGTGGCCGGTGACTTGATTCTTGATGGTTTCCTGGGCTGACATGGCAATGGTTCCTATACCTGAGCAACTTAATCGGGATTGCAGTTTAACGACGCGACGCGACGGGGTCAAGGGAGTGCGACGCCAGCACCTTTAGCTGCGTGTGTATGGCTCATGCAACTCGGCTGGCTGCGCCGCACGCTTTCTCATCCGGATATTAAGCACCTCGACCGCGACTGAGAACGCCATGGCGAAGTAAACATAACCTTTCGGAACATGGTGATCAAACCCGTCAGCAATCAACACCATGCCGATGACCAGCAAGAACGCGAGTGCAAGCATCTTGATCGTCGGATGCGCTGAAACGACGCGGCCGATCTGCCCGGCGAAGGCCATCATCAGCGACACTGAAACAACGACCGCTGCAACCATCACCTCCACTCGATCGACCATTCCCACGGCAGTAATGATCGAGTCGAGGGAGAACACGAGGTCAATGATGATGATTTGAAGGATGACCGCGGAAAACGTGGCACGTACCGCTGCCGAAGCTCCACCCGCTTCGCCCTCCAATAATTGATGGATTTCCTGTGTACTCTTCCAGAGCAGGAAGAGACCGCCGCCGATCAGGATGAGGTCACGACCAGCAAATTCCTGTCGGAACAGAGAGAAGAGTGGCTCAGTCAGCCCGACAATCCAGGAAAGCAGGAACAGGAG
>JANNHN010000287.1:0-5518 GCA_031404395.1 Betaproteobacteria bacterium | reverse complement strand
GATCGTGCGCCAGGGCAAGGCGCTCATGGAGCAGACCTACAAGCACCTCGGACCGGAGGTGAAGGATGTAAGCAAGCGTTACGCAGGCAATAACCTGGCCTGTGTTTCCTGTCATATGGACGCAGGTGGGCGCAAGTTCGGCAACCCGTGGGTGGGGACGTTTGTGAGTTTTCCGCAGTACCGCGGACGCGAAGACGCGATCTCCACCACCGAGGAACGCATCAACGGCTGCATGGAACGCAGCATGAACGGCCGCAAGCTGCCTCTCGACAGCGAAGAAATGAAGGCGATGATGTCGTATCTGCAATTTCTTTCGACCGGCATTCCAGTCGGCGCGAAACTAGAGGGAGGCGGCACGCTGAAGCTCAAACTGCTGGCTCGCGCTGCCGATCCCATTGCGGGAAAACAGGTCTATGCGACCACCTGCGTAGCCTGTCATGGCGATAACGGCCAGGGTATGCGGCGTGGCAAGGCGGGCGATACCAACGGTTACCAGTTTCCGCCGGTATGGGGTTCCGACAGCTATAACACCGGCGCCGGTATGGCGCGGGTTACGTTGGCCGCGGGTTTCATCAAGGGCAACATGCCCAGCGGCATAAACCACACCACCGCGGTGTTGACGGATGAGCAGGCCTTTGACGTGGCAGCTTTCATCAACAGTCAGCCACGGCCGGTCAAGAAGAATCTCGAAGCGGATTTCCCGGCGCGCAAGAACAAGCCGGTGGATGCCGCGTTTGCGCCATACACGCCGGGCTACTCGGCAGAGCAGCACAAGTATGGCCCGTGGCAGCCAATTCTGGCGGCGCGAGAAAAAGGGATATATCCGTCCAAATGACGGCACAGCGCGCGATCATCAATCAGGTCTTTCCGGGAAAGGCACTATTTGTCTTTGGCCGGTTTCTTAAAATCGCAGCAAAATATGAGCGGTCGGGGAGGTATGCCCAACCCATCCATCAACACGGACGCTGCGCGATGAAGCCGCGCAGCACCGGTTATGTCAAACGTTAACGCACCCCCAACCGCCACAACGAAGTAATTTCCGCCGAGCGCGCCGCGTGCAGCGGATCGGATGCGTCCCGCGCTTTGGGATGTTTCGGCCGCGCGTCCTTGCGGCCCAGCACCTGCAAGCCCGCCGCGTCGATCAGCGCCAGCAGTTCGTCGCGGGTGCGCAATCCCAGGTGTTCGGCGATGTCCGACAGGATCAGCCAGCCCTCGCCTTCCGGTTCCAGATGCGCCGCCAGCCCGGCGAGAAATCCGTGCAGCATTTTGCCGCCGGCGTCATACACCGCGCGCTCGATCGGTGCGCTGGGTGTTGAGGGTATCCACGGCGGATTGCAGACGATCAGCGGCGCGCGCCCCTCCGGAAACAGGTCTTTTTCAACGACTTCGACCTGCGCGCTCATCCCCAGCCGGGTGATGTTCTCGCGCGCGCAGGCGAGTGCGCGGGGATCCGTTTCAGTGGCAATGATTTTTGCAACGCCGCGGCGCGCCAGCACTGCCGCCAGCACGCCGGTGCCGGTGCCAATATCGAATGCCAATGTCTGCGCCGGCAGCGGTGCGCCCGCCACCAGCCCGGCATATTCGCTGCGGATCGGCGCGAATACGCCGTAATGCGGATGGATATTCGCGCCCAGCGCCGGCACCGTAACGCCTTTCTTGCGCCACTCGTGCGCGCCGATCAGACCCAGCAGTTCGCGCAGCGAAGCCACGCACGGCTCGCCGTCGGATACGCCCCAGGCTTCGCTGCAGGCCAGCCGCACATCGGGCGCGCGGCGCAGCGGGATGCCGTAATCGGCGTCGAACGGGATCAGCAACATGGACAGCGTATGCGCGCGTTGCGCCTGCGCCTGGCGATGGCGATGGAAAGCTGCACCGGGCGCGGTATCGGGAGCCGGCTGTTTGCGGCGCACTTTGCGCGGACGATCCACGCGCCGCATCAGCGCCTGCAGCAACTGGCGTGCGTTCTGGAAGTCACTGCGCCACAGCAGGCCGACGCCTTCGGCAGCAAGACGATAGGCCGAATCGGCCGTCATGGTGTCGTCAGCGATGACCACGCGCTTGGGCGGCGCAGCGCCGCTCTCCGAACGCCAGCGGGCCGCATGCGGCTCCTCGCCTTCGGGCAGGTGGATCAGGGGATGTTCAGTCAAGGTGATGCTTTCCGCCGGTGGAACCGGCATTGCGCGGACGCCACACGCGCCGTGACCGGGAGCATAACAGGGATGGTCGGCGGCGGCTTTCGGCCACAGGCGGACATCAGGCCCGGCAACCGGGATCACCAAAAAGAAAACCCCGCCGCAGCGGGGTTTACCGGTTTCACACTGGCGGTATTCAGCCCTGGATGATCCTGCCGTCCATGACTTTGACTTTCTCGCCGACGACGTAGCCCGGTGCGCTGTCGAAGGTGAAGCGACGGGAGGTGCCGTCATTCATGCGCACAGTAACCTGGTATTCATTGACGGACTTCACGCGTTTTTCGACTTCATTGCCGGCGACCGCGCCGCCTACAACACCGACCACAGTCGCCGCCGTATTGCCGCGACCCTTACCGATCTGGTTGCCCAGCAGTCCGCCGACCACCGCGCCACCGACAGCACCCAGCCCGCTGCCGTCGCCCTTCTTCTCAACCACATTGATGACGTCGATCACGCCGCATTCAGTGCAAATGCGCGCCACGGGCGATACTACGGGCGCGGCAGCCGTGCGCTCATTGACCGCAGCCTGCTGCGGCCTGGATTCGGGCGCCGGGGAGCGCTTTTGCGCAACCGGGGTTTTATGTGTCTGCGCGGGCGGCGCCTTGACCTCGGGTGTAGCCGCTGCTTTGGTTTCAGGCGCAGGTGCGGTCTTGGCCGCAGTCTGGCCCGGCACGTCAGCCGAGGAGGACTTCGAACTCGGGATGACGCCCGTCATCACGCCAACGCCGACGGCGCTGAATATGATTACCGCGACCGCCGCGGTCGCAATCAGGGGATTCATCTTGCTGCTGGTTTCGGACATATCACACCTCCACGTTGATAAAGCTGAGTTCGATTATGCGCTCGTTTTTTTGCATGGAGCAGCACGGTCACAAATCGTTACATTTCATATCGTCGAACCTGCTCACTCGAGGACTTATTGCACACATACTGGTTTCATCGAAGCAACAAAAAAAGGGCCTTGCGGCTCCCGTTAATTATTGATCTCTACAAAATACATGACACCGTTCGGGCTGAGCCCGCCGCAGCCCTGCCGCCTTTCGACAAAACCTGTCCTGAGCAACGCCGAAGGGCTCAGGGCGAACGGTCATTTTGATGAGTCATTATTTCGCCAGCCCGAGATCGACCAGCACCGCTTTCATCGAAGCGTAATCCTGCTCGAGATCCTTGGCGAATTTCGCGCCGGCGACGAATTCATTCGACCAGATGTTTTTTTCCAGCTCTTCCTTCCAATCCGGCGCTTCAGTCACTTTGCGCAGCATGCCCTCCCAATACGCCGACTGCTGCGGGGTCAGGCCCTTGGGCGCAAAAATCGCGCGCCATGCGCCGAAAGTGAAGTCAGCGCCCTGCTCCTTCCACGTCGGCACTGCGGCAAACGCGCCGGGGAACCGCTTTGCTGAAGTAATGCCGATCACCCGCAGCGTACCCGCGGCGACATGCGGTGCGACGTTGCCGGCCGCCGTGGTCACCAGGTCAATGTGTCCGCCAAGCAACGTGGTCACCGCATCGGCGGAGCCCTTGAACGCAACCACCTTCAGGTCGCGGGGGTTGCCGCCGATGGTTTTCATCAGCACGCCGGCGGCGATGTGGTTATGACTGCCGAGCAGCGGCGAGAAGCCGATGGCCACCGACTTCGGATCCTTGCGCAGGCGGTCGATCAGGTCCTTGCCGGTTTTCAGGCTTGAATTGGCGTTCACCGCGAACACCGTGTAATCGTCGAACAGCGACGCCACCGCGGTGAGGTCGGTGTGGCGCAGCGGCGTGGAACCGACAATGTGATTGGTGAGAATTGCCGGGCCGGCGACCACCAGGTAATGCGGATCGCCCGCGCGCTGCTGCAAATAGGTGTAAGCGATGCTGCCGCCGCCGCCCGATTTGTTCTGGATGCTCAGCGTCACCGGCAGCAGCTTGTTGGTGATCAGAATGCGCTCGAGGCTGCGCGCGGTTTTGTCGTTGCTGCCGCCCGGCGGATTGGGCACCACGATTTCGACGTTTTTCTGCGGCGACCAGGCCTGCGCGCCGGCGACTGCGGCTGCTCCGGCCAGTATTGCGGCGATACTCCATTGTGCAATTACACGTGCATATCCCATGACTGCCTCCTCAAAATCCCGCAAATAATTACTCGCTGCCCTGCCCCTGTAACAACAACTCCACCACCTGCGGCGTGATCTCCGCGGCACGTTCATCGAGCTGCGCCGGCGTCAGATTGGCGATCGGATGCGGCATCACCAGGAATTTCAGATCCGGCACACCCCAGGCGCGCGCCATCGCCTTGCCGGTAACCGTGAACAGATGCGTCACGATGGACGCCGACGGTACCCCTTGCTGCTCAAATACGATGCTGTCGAGCACACTGCCCGAGCTGCATGACCCTCAGTCGCCGACGCCGGCAACAATGACGTCGCAATTGGCCTTGTATTCGGCGATCATTTCCGGGCTCGGCGCGGAACCCGCGCTTTTCTTTTTGCGGATGACATGCGCCTTGGCGCCGTGTTCGCGTTCGAGAATGCCGGCAATGCGCAGCAGCACCTGGTCGGAGTTGTGCTTGGTGTTATCGACCAGGCCGACGCGCAGGCCTTTCAGCGATTTCGGCCGCGGTACAAAATTGATGTGCCGTCCCGTGACTTCAGTGGTGGGATCGTAAATCTGCAGTGTCATGGCATCCTCCTTAAAAAAACAATAAAATCAATAAGTTAGTCACAGAGGATCTCGATACCCCCTTGAGGGGTACACAGAGAGCACAGAGAACTTCTACAACAAAACCGAAACTGTTCAGGGTGTTTGGGTTTTCTCTGTGTCCTCTGTGAACTCTGTGGCTAAAAGATTTTCGGTTTTTATGGCTTACGAATTTCCCGCGTAACACTCTGCGAGCCGCGCTTGCTGCCCCAGCCGGGAATGAATGCGGATTGCACGCCCGCCCTGCCGCCCGCAGCGATCACCAGCAGATCTGCCGGCGCCTCAACCAGCGGATACATCGTCTTTTCGGTTGCGGCAGTGACCGCATCCGGCAGCATGTTGACGCGCTGCAGGTCCGCCACGGTGTTCTGCGTGTGCTCAAAAACATATTTCTGCACATCTTCGCGCGACCAGCCGCCTTTTTTCATGATCTCCTGATGCTCGCCGGCAAACACCATCGCGTATTGCGGCTGGCGCGCCGAGCCTGCGGAAATTTTCATGTGCGCGCAGGCGGTGGCCAGCACGCCTTCGGGCGTCGCACTCAGCCGGTTCGAATACTGGTGCGGCGCATAGGCGGCAAATATCGTTACCGCGTTCTGCGTCGGCTTGAAACCGCGCGTGGTGTGAAACGCCGGCCACGGGCTGTCTTC
>JANNHN010000286.1:0-8110 GCA_031404395.1 Betaproteobacteria bacterium | reverse complement strand
GCGCCGGCAGCGATCAAACACTGAGACCGGGGCTCTTTGCTGGAAATCGGGGCCGGGTTGGGCTACAATCCGGCCCTTTGTTCGGCAGGCTGATGGCGGGTCATCAGGCGGGTGCTTAGCTCAGCTGGTAGAGCGTCGCCCTTACAAGGCGAATGTCGGCGGTTCGATCCCGTCAGCACCCACCAGCAGGAAAAGTGCAGAATGCAAAGTGCAAAGTGCAAAGTGCAGTGCGCATAGTGCAGATCTGGAGGCACTTCCGGTTGGGAAGTTCATTTTGCACTTTGCATTCTGCACTCAGCACTGGAATTAATGGAGTGGTAGTTCAGTTGGTTAGAATACCGGCCTGTCACGCCGGGGGTCGCGGGTTCGAGTCCCGTCCACTCCGCCAGCTACCGTAAAAAAGGCGAACCCGATTCGCCTTTTTTCTTATGCGCCAGTATGGCGCCAGTCTTGGAGAGAGCAATGTTCCATTTCATCGACAAACACCGCAAGGCAGTCATGATCGGCATTTTTATACTGATCATTCCGCCTTTCGCGTTTTTCGGCATCGATTCCTATTTTCAGGGCGGCAGCGGCGGCGCCACGGTGGCAACGGTCGGCGGCTACAAGATTTCGCAGAACGAGTTTTCACAGGCGTTGCGTGAGCGTCAGGAGGCAATCCAACGCATGTCCGGCGGGCGTGTTGACCCGGCGCTGATGGAAAGTCCGCAGTTGCGGATGTCGGTCATTGAGGGGCTGGTGCAGCAGCAACTGCTGTTTGATCGCGCTGCGCGCACCGGGCTGACGGTGACAACGCAGCAGGTGCAGGCCATCATCAACGATGTCGAGGTGTTCCGCGAGAACGGAAAATTCTCCTATGCGCGTTACGAGGAATTGCTCAAGGCGCAGGGCATGACGCCGGTGATTTTCGAAGAAAAGGTGCGCCAGGATCTGATGATCCAGCATGCCACCCATGCGTTTTCAGCTTCGACTTTCGTGGCGCGTACAGAGGCGGCGCAGTTGCTGCGGGTTTCGGAGCAGCAGCGCGAGGTCAGCTATTTCACGTTTGCGGCAGACAAATTTGTGTCGCAGGTGAAGCTGGAGAACGATGCGGCGAAAAAATACTATGACGGCCATGCCGACGAGTTTCGCGTGCCGGAACAGGTACGGGTCGATTATCTGGCGCTCAGTATTGAAGCGTTGCTTGCGCAGATGCGTCCCGAGGTCGCAGAAGTCCGCAAGATATATGACGGCAACCTCGGCCGTTATCAGGTCAAGGAAGCGCGCCAGGCGAGCCACATCCTGATTACCCCCGAGGGCACGGTGCCGGACGCGAAAACGAAGGCGAAGGCCAAAGCCGACGAACTGTATGCGCAGTTGAAAAAAACACCGGGGAATTTTGCGGCACTGGCCAAACAGCATTCCCGGGATCCGGGTTCGGCAGCCAATGGCGGTGACCTTGGTTTCTTCGAGCGCGGCTCGATGGTGAAAGCTTTTGATGAGGCCGTGTTCTCGATGAAAGCGGGGGGGATTGCGCCGCCGGTGGAGAGTGAGTTCGGCTATCACATCATCCGTCTTGTCGCGGTACGCGGCGGCAAGGGCAAGACTTTTGAGGAGGCGCGCCCGGAGATTGAAACTGAATTGAAGCGGCAGATGGCCGGACGCAAATTCGCCGAGTTTGCCGAAGCGTTCAGTAACACGTTGTTTGAGCAGTCCGACAGCCTGAAGCCGGCTGCCGACCTGATCAAGGCGGCGCCGCAGAAGAGCGGTTGGATCACGCGCACCAGCGTCGATGACGCGCGGCTGGGCAATGCACGGCTGCTGCAGGCGATCTTTTCCGACGATGTGCTGAAGAACAAGCGCAATACCGAAGCGATTGAGGTTGCGTCAGGCGTGCTGGTGGCGGCGCGGGTGGCTGAGCACAAACCGGCCGCGTTGCAGCCTTTCGATCAGGTCAGCGGTGCACTGGTCAAGAAACTGACGCTGCAGCAGGCCGGGCAACTCGCCGCTCAGGAAGGGCGCGCGCGCCTGGAGGCGTTGAGGCAAGGCAAGGAGGCGCAAATCAGCTGGAGCGCGCCGCTGCTGGCCAGCCGCGGCGACCCCAAGGGTATTCCGGTCGAGGCGCTGCGTCAGGCATTCAAGGCCGATGTCAGCAAAGTGCCGGCGTATTCCGGTGCCGAAGCGTCCGGCGGCGGTTATACGCTGGTACGTGTGTCGAAGCTGGTGGAGGCGGGCGAGGGCGCGAAAGACAAGCAGAACGCGATCGCGCAGACGTTGCGCCAGGTGGCCGGGCAGGCGGAATTGGCGGCTTATCTCGCCAGCCTCAAGCAGAAATCCGAGGTCAAAATCCGCCAGGAAGCGGTCGAGAAAAAACAGTAACCGCGGTGCAGCTTATTCAGGGGTCCTGACCGCGCATGCCGCCGACAACGGTATTGAAGCCGTTGTCCACGTAGGTGATTTCTCCGGTGATGCCGGCGGCAAGATCGGACAGCAGGAATGCGGCCGCATTGCCGACGTCGTCGATGGTTACATTGCGCCGCAGCGGCGCGTGGTCCTCGACAAATTTGAATATTTTTCCGAAGTCACCGATGCCGGCTGCAGCCAGCGTCTTGATCGGCCCGGCGGAAATACCGTTGACGCGGATGCCCTGGGGGCCGAGGTTGGTGGCCAGGTAGCGCACGCAGGCTTCGAGGCTCGCTTTGGCGAGTCCCATCACGTTGTAATGCGGGACAGTGCGCTGCGCACCGAGGTAAGTCAGGGTGAGCATCGCGCTCTTCCTGCCGGCCATCAGCGGCGCTGCACCCTTGGCGAGCGCGGCGAAGCTGTAGCTGCTGATGTCGTGGGCAGTCCGGAAAGCATCGCGCGTCAGGCCATCGAGGAATTCGCCTTTTAATGCCTCGCGCGGCGCGTAAGCGATTGAATGCAGCAATCCGTCAAGGCCGCCCCATTCCCCTTGCAAGCCGGCAAACAGGGCGGCGATCTGTTCATCGTTCGAGACATCGCAGGGCAACACCGGCACGGTGCCGAATTCCGCAGCGAGCCTGTTTACGCGATCCTTGATGTCTTCAGACTGGTAGGTGAACGCGAGTTGCGCACCTTCGCGACTGGCTGCTTTGGCGATGCCGTAGGCAATCGACCGGTTCGACAGCAGGCCGGTGATCAGGATTTTCTTGTCTTGCAGGAAAGCCATGTTGTTTCCTTGAATGATGTGGTGCCGCTACCAGTCGATTATAACCAGAAGAAGCGCCCGCAGAATTCGGCTACACTGGCCCGCGATGTTTACATTCCGTCATGGCATGCCGCTGATTGTGCTCGCGATTGTTGCGGGATGCGGTGAATCGCCATGGAACAATCCCTATCCGGTCGCCGACGCTGTTTCAAATACGTTTTATACCTCGTTTACAGAGCGACCCAAGCATCTCGATCCGGTGCAATCGTATGCCGAGAACGAATATGCGTTCATCGCCAATATCTACCAGCCACCGCTGCAATATCACTATCTGAAGCGGCCGTATGAGTTGATTGCCTTTGGCGCCGAGGCAGTGCCCAGGCCGGTTTACCTTGATGCCGCAGGGAAAAAACTGCCCGACAGCGCGCCGGCGGAGCGCGTCGCCTGGAGCGAGTATGTCATCCGCATCAAAAAAGGCGTGCGCTACCAGCCCCATCCGGCGCTGGCCGTTGATGAGGCCGGCAAACCGCGCTATCACGCACTGACCGCGGCAGATTTGCGCGATGTCGATACGCTGGGTGATTTCAAACATGCCGGTACCCGGGAACTTGAGGCTGCCGACTACGTGCATCAGATCAAGCGGCTGGCGCATCCGCGGCTGCATTCGCCGATCCTGCAACTGATGACCGGGTACATCGTCGGGCTGAAGGAACTGGCTGACGTGCTGATAAAGGAGGCCGCGGGCCTGCCCGCTGATGCAGCGCTCGACCTGACGCGGCATGCACTGACCGGCGCGCGCGTCATCGACCGTTATACCTATGCCATCCGCGTGCATGGCAAATATCCGCAATTCGCCTATTGGCTGGCCATGCCGTTTTTTGCGCCGGTGCCGCCGGAGGCCGACCGGTTCTACGACCAGCCGGGCATGATGAAAAAAAACCTGACGCTCGACTGGTACCCGATCGGCACCGGGCCGTACATGCTGACGATCAATGATCCCAACCGCCAGATGGTGCTGCAGCGTAATCCGCATTACAGCGGCGAAACCTATCCGGCCGAGGGCGAACCGGGGGATGCTGCTGCCGGATTGCTGGCCGACGCCGGCAAGCCGCTGCCGTTCATCGACCGCGTCGTGTTCAGTCTGGACAAGGAGGAGATCCCGAAATGGAACAAATTCCTGCAAGGCTACTACGACGCATCTGGCATCGGCTCCGACACCTTTGACCAGTCTGTGCAGTTCTCGGGGCAGGGCGACGTCACGCTGTCAGAGGACATGGCGCAGCGCGGCATCCGGTTGCAGACTTCACTCGCTCCCAGCGTGTCCTATCTCGGCTTCAACATGCTCGATCCGCTGGTCGGCAGTGTTGATGTCAAAAATGCCGAGCGTGCGCGCAAGCTGCGCCTGGCGGTGTCGATGGTGATTGACCAGGAGGAATTTATCTCAATTTTCCGCAATGGCCGCGGCGTGCCCGCGCATGGGCCGATCCCGCCGGGGATTTTCGGCTATCGCGAGCCCGACGCTGCCGGCATCAATCCGTATATTTATGAATGGAAAAATGGGCAGCCACAGCGTAAAAGCCTCGAGGCCGCAAAAAAACTGCTGGCCGAGGCGGGTTATCCCAATGGCCGCGACGCCAAAACCGGCGAGACCTTGTTGCTGCATCTCGACACCACCTCCAGCGGCGCCGACAGCAAGTCGCGGCTGGACTGGTATATCCGCCAGTTCGAAAAAATCGGCGCGCAACTGGTCATTCGCGCCACCGACTTCAACCGGCTGCAGGACAAACTGCGCCGCGGTACGGCGCAATTGTATTTTCTGGGCTGGAACGCCGATTACCCGGATCCCGAAAACTTCCTGTTCCTGCTGCACGGGCCGCAGGCGCGCGCAAAAACGCAGGGCGAAAATGCCTCCAATTACAGTAACGCCGAATTCGATGTGCTGTTCGACCGCATGAAACACATGGCCAATGGCGCCGATCGGCAGGCTGTCATCGACCGCATGGTTGCGCTGCTGCGCCATGACGCGCCGTGGGTATGGAGCTTTTATCCAAAGGACTACACGCTGCATCACGCCTGGCTGCTCAATCGCAAACCCAATCAACTGGCCAACAACAGCCTGAAATACCAGCGGCTGGATCCGGCGCTGCGTGCAGAACAGCGCCGCGCATGGAATCCGCCGGTGATCTGGCCGCTGGCGCTGATTGCCGTGGTGCTCGCGCTGAGTCTGGTGCCGGCGATCGCCGCGTTCCGCCGTCGCGAGCGCCTCACCGCAACGGCGGGGGCGGCATGACGGCCTATATCATCCGCCGGCTGATTTACGGCGTGTTCGTGCTGGCGGGCGTCAATGTATTCACGTTCGCACTGTTTTTCTTTTTGAATTCGCCAGACGACATGGCGCGCGCACAACTGGGCACGAAGCGCGTCACGCCGGCAGCCGTGGAAAAGTGGAAACACGAGCGCGGATATGATAAGCCATTGTTTTATAACGATAAATTATCTGGCGCTGCGCAGATTCAGGAGACCGTGTTTTATACCAAGTCGGTGAGATTGTTTGCCTTTGATTTCGGTTCTTCAGATCAGGGGCGCAACATCGGCTACGACATCAGCACGCGCATGTGGCCCAGTCTCGCGGTGCAGTTGCCGGCGTTTATCGTCGGGCTCGCGGTTTACATCACCTTTGCGCTGCTGATGGCTTTTTTCAGGGCGACGTACATCGATTTCTGGGGCGTGGTGTTGTGCGTGATGATGATGTCGATTTCGGCGCTGTTTTACATCATCGGCGGGCAATACGTGTTCGGCAAGTTGTGGAACCTGGTGCCGATTTCCGGTTACGACATCGGCTTTGACGCGGTCAAATTCCTGGCGTTGCCGGTGCTGATCGGCATCATCAGCGGCATCGGCGGCAGCGCGCGCTGGTACCGGACGATTTTTCTCGAAGAAATAAACCGCGATTATGTGCGCACGGCACGGGCCAAAGGGCTGTCGGAACTGCGGGTGTTGTTCCGTCACGTGTTGCAGAACGCAATGATTCCGATCCTCACCGGCGTGGTCGTGGTGATCCCGCTGCTGTTCATGGGCGCGCTGATCACCGAGTCGTTCTTCGGCATTCCGGGGCTCGGCAGTTACACCATAGACGCCATCAGCCAGCAGGATTTCGCCATCGTCCGGGCGATGGTGTTCCTTGGTTCGGTGCTCTATGTCATCGGCCTGATTCTCACCGATGTGTCTTACACGCTGGTCGATCCGCGGGTACGCTTCTCGTGATGCCGCATCTCATGCTCCCGAATCTCATCCTCCCCATTCGCATCGAAATGCTGTGGAGCGACTGGCTGGTGTGGCTGCTGGTTGCCGTGGCCGCAGGTGTCGCGCTGTACGCGCGCGCGCAGCCGCATTTGCGCGCGCCGTGGGCGCGGGTCGGCCACAGCGCCAGCGGCATGTCCGCCGCCATGGTGCTGGCGATGTTCGTGCTGGTCGGTCTGCTCGATTCGGTACATTACCGCAGCGCGCTGCCGCTGCAGGACGGCAAGGTCGTGTATTCGACTGATGTACGCAGCCTGCTCGACCGTATCGCCGAACCCCTGCGCGCGACACGTGAGCGCACCTATTCGGCGCCGCTGGCCACCCATCTTTACGCGAAGGAGACTGTACAGCGCCCCGACGGCAGCGAAGCGCGTGAATTTCCGCGGCTGCGTCATGGCGGTGCGCATCTGGCTGACCCTGCGGCGGATTGGTCCCGCGATATCGCCGTCAAGGCATTCCGCGGGCTGGCGCTGGCGTTGCTGCTGTGGTTCGTGCTGGCTATCGTGGTCAGTGCTGCGGTGGCGCGGCGGGCCGGCATTGGTGTTGAAGCGGCCTGGCGCATGGTATGGCGGGGAGAGAGCACCACGCAGTGGCGCGCCGTGCTGTGTGCGCTGGCGCTGGTCTGCGTTATTGTCGGACCGGTCGTCGCACTCGCGCCGCATTATCACGTGTTCGGCACCGACAAGGTCGGCCAGGACGTGCTCTATCAGACCCTGAAAAGCATACGTACCGGGCTGGTCATCGGCACGCTGGCAACACTGGTGATGCTGCCCTTTGCGCTGGTACTGGGCGTGATGGCAGGGTATTTCAAGGGCTGGATTGACGACCTGATCCAGTATTTCTATACGACGCTGTCATCGATTCCCGGTGTGTTGTTGATTGCTGCCGCGGTATTGATGATGCAGGTCTTCATTGAAAACCACGCCGATTTTTTCCCAACTACCGAGAAGCGTGCTGATATGCGGCTGATCGCGTTGTGCGTGATTCTCGGCGTTACCAGCTGGACCGGATTGTGCCGGCTGCTGCGCGGTGAGGCGCTGAAACTGCGCGAAATGGAATTTATCCAGGCCGCCCATGCTTTCGGCGTGTCGCACTGGCGGATCATGATGCGCCACATCATGCCCAACGTGATGCACATCGTGATGATTGCGCTGGTCATGGATTTCAGCGGGCTGGTGCTGGCGGAGGCCGTGCTGTCCTACGTCGGCGTCGGTGTTGATCCGTCGATGATCAGCTTCGGCACAATGATCAATAGTGCGCGTCTGGAAATGGCGCGCGAGCCGATGGTGTGGTGGTCGTTGGCCGCAGCCTTTGTCTTCATGCTGACCCTGGTGCTGGCCGCTAACCTGTTCGCCGACGCTGTCCGCGATGCCCATGATCCGCGGCTGCATCTGGCGGGAGAGCGGCGATGAGCGCGCCGCTGCATAGTACGGGAGGGCGGCCATGAGCGCACCGCTGCTTGATTCGGGACGGCGGCCATGAGCTCGCCGCTGCTACAGGTAAGCAGTCTCGCCACGCGAGTACACGGCAGCGGGACGCCGGTGCGCGCCGTGGACGGCGTGTCGTTCGATATCGCGGCGGGCGAAACTTTCGCGCTGGTCGGCGAGTCGGGTTGCGGCAAATCGATGACTGCGCTGTCGATCATGCGCCTGTTGCCCGACG
>JANNHN010000285.1:0-3404 GCA_031404395.1 Betaproteobacteria bacterium | reverse complement strand
CCGGAAATCGGAAAGGTCAGCGGATTTTTTGTCTGATAGGCATAACGCAGCAGCGACTTCAGCTCTTCCATCATTTCGACGAACACCGGATCGAGATAACCGATGGCGGGCTGGCTCATCGTGGTCAGCACGCGCGGATGGATTTCCGTGGGGCCGGGGCCCATCAAGGTGCGTTGCGGCGGGTGAAAAGAGCTGATGCGTTTGGCTGGTGCGTACTTGTCCATGGTGTGTTCACTCCCTGCTGAGGCGTTGGTAAAAAAATTCTCCCCGTCGGGCCGCGATTTCAGGCGCAGCGGCTTGCGGGTGGTGGCTTCGTTGAGTACATCAATGGCAGCGATCTCCCCGCTGGTGACCTGCTCGACTTCCATCGCCCAGCGCGCCGGGACGTAGCCCGACTTGATCCAGTGATTGACGACCGCGCGATCCAGGCAAAAGCGGCGGGCCACTTCGGCCTGGCTGCCGAAAATTGCAACGAGGCGCTCGGCGCAATTCATGTCGGGAATGTCCTCACGCGCGGTATTGATCCCGGCGAAATCGATAGGGACACCAGTAATGCCGGCGACGGCCGCGCAAAATCAGCATTCATCATGGCCAGCAATTTATCATGGTAAAGTAACTTTGACAAGATGATTTTATCGACTTAAATCATTTAACTTATTGTTTTTTATAATATTTTTCATATTCTTCGACTGGTGTTCCGCCCATCCCCACGCCGGCTGCTCGTGATAATGTGGCCACATTCCACCCAAAATAAACGAGGAGACCCACATGCGTCTGTACTCGAGCTTGCCTGTAGTTGTTGCCCTCAGCCTGTGGGCAGTCGCGCCGCTCACGGCACATGCCGCGACAGCCGAGACTTATCCCAACAAACCGATCCGGCTGATCGTGCCCTTCCCGCCCGGCGGCGGCACCGATCTGGTGTCGCGGATGATGCAACCCGCACTGAGCGCGCAACTCGGCCAGCAAATCCTGATCGACAACCGCGGCGGCGCACAGGGCATTCTGGGCACAGCCATTGCCGCAACCGCCAATCCCGACGGCTACACGCTGGTCATCGCGGAGATCGGCGCGACTGCGGTGACGCCCGCGCTGGTTCCCAAAATGAGTTTCAACGTGGCCAAGGACTTCGCGGGCATCAGCCAGTTGATCGAGCAACCCTACATCATGACGGTGCATCCGAGCTTGCTGGCGCGCACGCTCGCCGAATTCATCCAGCTTGCGCAGAGCAAGCCCAATTCACTCAATTTCGGCTCAGGCAATGTAACGGCGCACGTCGCGCAGGAGGCTTTTTTCCAGACCGCGAAAGTAAAACTCACGCACATTCCGTATCGCGGATCCGGCCCGTCGGTGGCCGCTGCCGTGGGCGGCGAGGTACAGACCCTGTTTTCCGGACCGGGCGCCGCGATTCCGCAGATCAAGGCCGGCAGGCTGCGCGCCCTTGCCGTGACCACGGCCCAGCGTGCCGCCCAGTTGCCCGATGTGCCGACGCTGTCTGAGCAGGGCTACAAGGGATTCGCGATTTCCGGATGGTACGGACTGATGGGGCCGGTGGCCATGCCCAAACAAGCGGTCGCCATATTGAACAAGGCCGTGACTACGGTGCTCAAGGGTGAAACCGGCAACCTGCTGCGCGCGCGCGGCTACGATCCGGTGCCAACCACGCCCGCGGAATTCGACAAGTTCATGCGCGCGGAAATCGAACGCTGGAGCAAAGCCGTCAAAGCGTACGGCATTACCGCAGCAGAGATGTAAGGCAACCTGCAGCCGCGGGGCGCGGAAAACATCTGCCCCCCCGCACGGCCAACTGTCCGGCGCCGGTGCTCATTACGCCGAGTAAAACTTGAATGCATTCCGTCCCTGGTCTTTGGCGCGGTACATCGCAATGTCGGCGTGCTTGAGCAGTGTTGCGGCATCCTCACCGTCGCCGGGAAAGAGACTGATGCCGATGCTGGCGGTCACGTTGTATTCACCGCCCGATAACGTGAAGCTGCCCATCAACGTATTAATCAGCTTTTGGGCCACGCTGCCGACCAACGCCGTATCGGTGACATTCTCGATCAATACGACAAATTCATCGCCGCCAAGACGTGCCACGGTATCGCTGGTGCGCAACTGCAATGTCAGCCGCCGCGCAACTTCGCACAGCAACACATCGCCGGCTTCATGGCCCAGGGTATCGTTGATCGCCTTGAAACGGTCGAGGTCGATAAACATCACTGCCAAACCCTGACTGCCGCGCCGCGCCTGTGCCAGCACATGCTCCAGCCGCTGGTTGAACATCATGCGGTTCGGCAGCTTGGTCAACGTATCGTGAGCGGCCACGAATTTAAGTTTCTCCTCCGCTTCCCGGCGTCCCATGTACTGCCCGATTTGCCGGCCGATCGACTCTGCTGTTCCGATCAACGCCTTCTCGGATTCATGCGCGCCGCGGTGATAAAACTCCATCACCCCGACCACGTCGTTGCCGCGCAACAGCGGAAACGCAAACGCGCCACGCAATCCGGCATTCCAGATCAACTGCGCCCGCACAAAACCCTTTGCCGGCGCGACATCGTTGATCCATACAGCCTCTCCGGAGGCATAGGTACGCCGGATCAGACCATCCTGCTCTCCGGGTTTCGGCTTGATGATGCGCTGCATGCTGTCAGCGAAGAATTCCCTCATCCCCGGAGTTTCACCCCCCCAGGAAGCGCAGACCTTCAAGCCCTGGTCGTCGCGACTCCAGATCCAGGCAAGTCCGATTTCCCAACCCATGTTGCGGCAGATCGTTTCGATGACCTTCGGAAACAGCTCAGCCAGGCTTTCTTCATCCGCCAGCGCGCGCGTGACCGCATGTTCCATGGTGCGCCGTAATTCTTCCTGCTTGCGATCCGTGATGTCCTCGACGACGTTGACCAGACAGTTCGGACGGCCATCCTTGTCGAGGATGGCCGAAATAGTGCGCTTCGCCCACATCATTCTGCCGTCCTTGCGCACCAGCCGGCTTTCGAGGGTCGATGTACCCGGGCGATCACCGCGATTCCCGTCACCCGATACGGTAATCTCGGCAATGCGGCGGCCGACCAGTTCGTCCTTGGCATAACCGAGCATGTCCAGGAATTTCTGGTTGGCGTCGGTCACCACCCCGTCCAGATCAATCGTGGCAATACCGACGGCCGCGTTATCGAACAGCGCACGAAAGCGCTGCTCAGTCGCCTTGCGCTCGGTAACATCGACAATGGTGCCGATCAGTCCTGCGACACGACCGTTCCCGTCCGTGTAAGTCGCCTTGTAGTAAACGGTGTCCAGCGTTTTTCCCTGCGCCGTTGTGATGGTGGTTTCATAGACTTGGGTGCCCCCGCTGCGCCACAAAACCTGATCCTTGGCATGCAGGCGGTCGGCAGTTTCCGGCTGATGCGGATAAA
>JANNHN010000284.1:0-4157 GCA_031404395.1 Betaproteobacteria bacterium | reverse complement strand
GTATTGTCAGCAACGTCCAGCATGGATTGCATCTGAATCATGTTTATTCCTGCTTGTCTTTTCCCCAACTTGGTTCCCCTGTAACCAGGAAAACCAGTCTTGGAGCCCGTTCGGGCAAATTCGCCGTCCTGCTGATGCAGGGACGGAAGTAAAGCCGGTAATTATATAACGCCGCAGCCACTCATCGCAAGCGCGTTTATACAGCCCGCGCCTTTTCCACTAACTTGATCACCCGCCAAGCCTTGGTTTTCGCCATCGGCCGGCATTCCTCAATCAGCACCGTGTCGCCTTCCCGGTATTCATCGTTCGCGTCGTGCGCGTGATATTTCCTGGACCGGGTCATGAATTTACCCAGCAGCGGATGCTTGACGCGCCGCTCGACAAGCACTGTCACCGTCTTGTTCATCTTGTCGCTGACTACACGCCCGGTCAGCGTTCGTTTGTTCGCTTCTGTCGCTGCTGTCATATATACCCTGCCTGTTATCCCTTGGATTCCAGCACTGTACGCACGCGGGCAATATCACGCCGCACCTTGCGCAACTGGCTGGTATTGGTGAGTTGCTGCGTCGCTTTTTGCATCCGCATGGAAAACTGGGCTTTGAGCAAGGATTCCAGCTCCTTGCGCAGATCCTCGGCGCCCTTCTCCCGCATTTCACTGACCTTCATCGATTAGCCCCCCACCAGGCGATGCACGAAAGTTGTTGCAATCGGCAACTTGGCCGCTGCGAGGCGAAACGCCTCCTTGGCAATCACTTCATTGACACCGTCCATTTCATACAGAACTTTGCCCGGCTGAATCTCGGCGACCCAGTATTCCGGATTGCCCTTACCGTTGCCCATGCGCACCTCTGCCGGTTTCCGCGAAATCGGCTTGTCCGGAAAAATGCGTATCCAGATGCGTCCGCCGCGTTTGATATGACGCGTCATTGCGCGCCGCGCTGCTTCGATCTGCCGGGCAGTGAGGCGGCCGCGGCCCACGGCTTTCAGGCCGTATTCACCGAAACTCACCTTGTTGCCGCGCGTCGCAACGCCGGTATTCCGGCCCTTTTGCTCCTTGCGGTATTTACGCCTGGCTGGCTGTAGCACGTTTTGCTCCTGTTTTTGCAGTTGTCCGTCGGGGCTTGCGCGCCGGCGCCGGGTCTACCGCCGGGGCAGCAACGGCCGGGGTGAGTGCCGGCTGATCGTTTTTGCCGATGACTTCACCCTTGAATACCCAGACTTTGACGCCGATAACGCCGTAACTGGTCTTGGCTTCAGAAAAGCCATAGTCAATGTCCGCGCGCAGCGTATGCAGCGGCACCCGGCCCTCGCGATACCACTCCGTCCGCGCGATCTCGATACCGTTCAGGCGACCCGCGCTCATGATCTTGATGCCCTGCGCGCCCAGCCGCATGGCATTGGTAATGGCGCGCTTCATTGCTCGGCGGAACATGATCCGCTTTTGCAATTGCTGGACGATTGAATCTGCAATCAGTTGCGCGTCAAGCTCGGGCTTGCGAACTTCTTCGATATTCACATGCACCGGCACACCCAGCATTTTCTGCAGATCGGCCTTCAGGCGCTCGATATCCTCGCCTTTCTTGCCGATCACCATGCCCGGACGGGCGCTGAATACGGTAATGCGTGCGTTTTTTGCCGGCCTCTCGATCACCACGCGGGAAACCGCCGCCTGGGCAAGCCTTACCTTCAGATATTCACGAACCTTGATATCTTCAAGGAGCATGACCGGGAAATTCTTGTTGTTGGCGTACCAGCGTGATGCCCAGTTGCGATTGAACGCCAGGCGAAATCCGATGGGATGTATTTTTTGACCCATGCTTACTTCCTTCCGTCGCCGACTGTGACATAGACATGGCACGTCGGCTTCAAAATGCGAACACCTCGGCCCTTGGCACGTGATGAGAAACGTTTCATCACCGGACCCTTCTCAACGTAAATGCGCGTGATCTTCAATTCATCGATATCGGCACCGTCGTTATGCTCGGCGTTCGCAATCGCTGATTCAAGTACCTTGCGGATGATGACTGCACCCTTCTTGGGTGAAAAACCCAGAATATTCAGCGCGTTTTCAACCGATTTTCCGCGAATAAGATCCGCTACAAGACGCCCTTTTTGCGGCGAGAGCCTGACGCCGTGCAATTTAGCTGTGGTATCCATATTTATTACCTTACTTGGCCGCCTGAGTGGGGCTGGCTTTCTTGTCGGCCGGGGACGCTGCACCGCCGGCTTTCGAATGCCCCCTGAACACGCGGGTGTGTGCAAATTCGCCCAGTTTGTGGCCCACCATATTCTCGGTCACATACACCGGTACATGCTGCTTGCCGTTATGCACGGCGATGGTCAGCCCGACGAAATCGGGCAGTATGGTTGAACGACGTGACCAAGTCTTGATCGGTCGCTTGTCGGAACTGGCACGAGCGGCCTCCACCTTCTGCATCAGGTGATGATCGACGAACGGCCCTTTTTTGATGGATCGTGACATGGTTTCCCCTTACGTCGATGCTTTCGCGTTGCGGCGCCGTATGATCATGCCGCTGGTGCGTTTGTTTTTGCGAGTTTTGTACCCCTTGCACATGACGCCCCAAGGACTTACCGGTGCCTGCGCAGCTGCAGTTCGTCCTTCGCCACCGCCGTGCGGATGGTCGATGGGGTTCATCGCCACGCCACGAACGGTCGGACGGATACCGCGCCAGCGTACACGACCGGCCTTGCCGATGGATTCCAGCGAATGCTCTTCATTACCGACCTCGCCTATCGTGGCACGGCAATTCACATGCACCTTGCGAATTTCGCCGGAACGCAGCCGCAGTTGCGCATATTCGCCTTCGCGCGCAAGCAACTGCGCCGAAGTGCCCGCTGCACGCGCGAGCTGCGCACCCTTGCCGGGCAGCATTTCAATACAGCAAATGGTCGTGCCGACCGGGATGTTCCTCAGCGGCAGCGTATTGCCCGGCTTGATCGGCGCCTCTGCGCCCGATACCAGTTGCATGCCGACGCTGACACCGCGCGTGGCGATGATGTAACGACGTTCGCCATCGGCGTAGCACAGCAGCGCAAGATGGGCGCTGCGGTTCGGATCGTATTCGATCCTTTCCACTTTGGCCGCAATGCCATCCTTGTCACGCTTGAAATCGACCATGCGGTAATGCTGTTTATGTCCACCGCCTTTATGGCGCATGGTGATACGACCGTGCGCATTGCGTCCGGATTTCTTCGACTGCCGCTCAACCAACGAAGCAACCGGTTTGCCTTTGTGCAGTCCTGGCGTGACAACCTTGACCAGGCCGCGACGGCCTGGAGAAGTCGGTTTGACTTTGACTAACATTACTTCACCTCCCCTTCAGCAAAGGTGATTTCCTGGCCGGCCTTGAGGCAGACATAGGCTTTTTTCCATGAGCTGCGACGACCAACAAAACGGCCAAAGCGTTTTTCCTTGCCGCGAACATTGACGATGCGGACGTTCTGGACTTCAAGCTTCTCGTCCTTCTTGCTCAGCATCGTCTCGACTGCAGCCTTGATCTCCGGCTTGGTCGCGTCGCTCGCCACCCGGAAAACCACCTGATTGTGTTTTTCGCCGACAAACGTGCTCTTCTCCGAAATTACCGGGGCGAGCAGAATTTGCGCCAGACGTTCCATATTGAATGCGCTCATGCCAGCAGCTCCTCTATCTTGCCTACAGCAGCCTTGGTCATCAGCACCTTGCTGTAACGGATCAGGCTGACGGGATCGGCATGACCGACATCCACCACCATGACGTTCAGCAGATTGCGCGATGACAGCTGCAGGTTCTCGTCCAGACTGTCGGTGATGATCAGCACATCGTCCATGCCCATATCCTGCAGTTTCCGGGCGAGCAGTTTGGTCTTGGGCGCATCGATGGTGAACTTGTCAACGACGACCAGACGGTCTTCGCGGGCCAGTTGCGACAGAATCGACAGCATCCCGGCGCGGTACATCTTGCGATTGAGCTTGTGCGAGTAGTTCTCGTCCGGCGAGTTCGGGAAAATCCGTCCGCCGCCACGCCACAGCGGACTGGAGGTCATGCCGGCGCGTGCGCGTCCGGTGCCTTTTTGCCGCCACGGTTTCTTGGTCGAGTGTTTTACCGTGCCGCGATCCTTCTGCGCCCGGGTGGCCAGGCGCGCATTGGCCATGTACGC
>JANNHN010000283.1:0-3208 GCA_031404395.1 Betaproteobacteria bacterium | reverse complement strand
CGGCATCTGCAGCGCACCGGCCAGGTCGCCGTAAGTCGTTACCGCACCCGCAGGCAGCGCCAGCAGTGCCCGCCACACCTGGATCTGGAAATTCGTGCCCTTGACCAGCACCGCCAGCGGTTGCCCTGTATCGGCTGCGAGTGGCGCGAAAATGCGCCGCACAATGGTCGTGGTGGCTGACGGGTCGCGCAATACCCGTGCGTGCGGCCAGGCTGCGCGCAGGTGCTCCGGCGCAGCGTGTTGATCATCGACGAAATGCAGCGCGCAGACGCCGCGAGCGGTGACAGCAATCAATGCCGGTCCGAAGCGGGTGTCATGGATGCCGTAGCGGATGTCGAGTCCGGCGCCGCCCAGCCGCGCTTCGCCCGGCGACATGGCGTCGAGCGTTACGAATAAATCATGCAGCCGGCCGCTGCCCGACAGCCCGACGGCCGCGGCGAGATCCAGCGTGTTGCGCGTCCCGGCAAGCCGCCGGCGGGCGTCTTCCAGCGTCAGGCATTGCAGGAAACGCTTGGGGCTGACGCCGGCCCAGCGCGTGAACAACCGCTGGAAATGATTCTCGCTCAAACCCACGTGGCGGGCGACGCGGGCGAGATCGGGCTGCGATTCCGCGTGCGTATGCAGCCAGGCGATGGCCTGCGCAATGCGGTTGTAGTCGTGATGGGCGGTGCTGCCGGTCATGATCGACAGCATACGGCGGCGGATCGTGTCGCGCGACCCGATTCTTGCGGCGTCAATTGCGGCTGGCCGGGTCGTGGGTTTGTCGTTATAGTTTTGCGGCAGCAGTCCCGGTGCCGGTTCAGGGCAGGACGCTTGCGGAAACGCACAACAGGAGGCGATGACGCTTGTTCACGAGTGACCGCTGGCCGGCCTGCCGCATGGGTGATGTTGCCGGCGGTGTGGCGGGCGCGATGGTCGTGTTGCCGCAGGCGATGGCCTACGGGGTTGCGTTGTTTGCGCTGATGGACATGAGCGCGGCCAGCGGCGCGCTGGCCGGTTTGATCGGTGCTGCATGCCTGAGTCTGGTCTCGGGCGCTTTCGGCGGCACGATCGCCCTGATCAGTTCGCCCACGGGGCCGTCTCTTGCGTTGCTGTCGGGGTCGGTAGTGGCGCTCGCGGCATACGATCTGTCCGGCGGGCGTCTGTTGGCGGCATTGGTGGCGGTGACTGTGCTCGCCGGCGTCATACAGATTGCTGTTGCGGTGTCCGGCGGCGGTCGCCTGATCAAGTTCATTCCCTATCCGGTGGTCGTCGGCTTCATGACCGGAGCGGCGCTGCTGATGCTCAAATCGCAGGTGCGGCCATTGTTCGGTGAAGTCGCTGATCCGGCCTGGGCAAGCTGGTACTGGATTCCGCTGGCGACCGCGTTGTCCACCATTATTTTCATGACGGTCTCGACGCGCGTGCTGGCGTGGATGCCGGCTGCGATTGCGGGATTGGCCGGCGGGACCATCGTGTTTCATCTGCTGGCCGGCATGGGGCCGGCGGCAGTGCCCGCATCGTGGGTGGTCGGAGAGTTACCGCACGCAGGCGCTAGCGAAGCAGCGCTCTCCATCGATTTGTTCCAGGGGCTGCCGCCGTGGCCCATTCTGTCGGGCGCGCTGGCGCTCGCCATGCTCGCCAGCCTCAATACGCTGCTGACCTCGGTCATTGCCGATCTGGTGACCGGGACGCGGCATGTTGCCAGGCGCGAGCTGATTGCGCAGGGGTTCGGGCAAATGCTGGCGGGTGCATTCGGCGGCATGGGCGGCTCGGCGACTACCGGCGCCACGGTGGTCAGTGCCAAAACCGGTGCGCGCCGCTGGGGCGGGGTCTCTGCGGGCGTGGCGTTTCTGCTGCTGGTGTTTTTCTTCGGCGGCGCCGGCCGCTGGCTGCCGATCAGCGTGCTGGCCGGGATCATCATTCATGTCGCCATCGGCATGATCGAGCGCGACATGTTCACTTGGTTGCGCGCAGGACGCACACGCGCCGATGCGCTGGTTGCGCTCCTGGTGATGGCTGTTACCGTCAGCTACGATCTGGTGACGGCGGTGGGCGCCGGCGTGGTCATTGCGATCATCCTGTTTATCCGCACGCAGGCCGAATCGTCAGTCGTGCATTTCCGCACGACCGGCCTGCAGCGACATTCGGTGCGGCGGCGCACCGCCGAAGAACACCAGATGCTGAACGCGCACGGTGAGCGCATCGTGCATTACCAGTTGCGCGGCAATCTCTTTTTTGCGACGGCAGACGGTCTGTTCGAGCAACTGCTGCCCGATCTGGACCGGCGGGCCTGGGTGATCCTGCACTTCGGACGCGTCAGCCAGATTGATCTGACCGGCATGAACATCCTTCACCAGATTGCAGCGCGCCTGCAGAGTCACGGCGGGCAGTTGCTGTTGTGCGAAGTACACAATGAGCTTGGATTGGGTGACGACCCGAACGAGACCTTGTCCGCGCTGGATCAGAAGTGGCAGGGCACGCTCAGCGTACGCACGTTCGTCGGCTCCGATCAGGCGCTGGAATTCGCGGAAGACGCGCTGTTGACCGACCTGGGTGCGCCGCCGGCGCAATCACATGAACGCGCTGCGCTGGCCGAGACGGACTTGTGCGACGGCATGACGCCGGACCAGATCGCCGCGCTGCAGGCCGTGGTGAAGGCGCTGCCGGTCGAAGCCGGGCAGAAGTTGTTTGCGGCCGGCGATGAGGGCGATCACATGTACATTGTCTTGCGCGGCGAGGTCGAGGCCCGTCTGCAGACCACGCGGCACCATTACAAGCGCCTCGCCAAGTACGGCCCCGGAACTTTTTTCGGTGAAGTGGCGTTCCTCGACCCCGGACCGCGGACGGCGGATGCGGTGGTGATGGCGCCGACGGAACTCCTCGAGATCGACCGCGACGGACTCGAACGCCTCGAACGGGAGCGGCCCGATGTGGCGGTGGCGTTGCTGTTAACGCTGGGCCGGATGCAGTGCCACTATCTGCGCCAGACCGCCGAGGAAATTCAGCGCATGGCGAATTGGTAAAGCGCTAGCGCTGCGCCTTGCGCCGGTCACCGCCGGGCGGCGGCGCGACTTTCATGATTTCGTCGATGGTGGTCACGCCGGCGGCGATTTTCATCGCGCCGCTGATGCGCAGCGGCTTCATGCCTTCCTTGAAGGCTGCTTCGCGCAGGGCTTCGAGGTCGGCGGAATCGACGATGCGGTCGCGCAGCGGCGCGGTCATGATC
>JANNHN010000282.1:0-3348 GCA_031404395.1 Betaproteobacteria bacterium | reverse complement strand
TCGGTCACGCTCGCCGCAAAAATCACCGGATCCTGCGACACCAGCGCAATGTGCCGCCGCACCGCCAGCGGATCGCAATGGCGGATGTCGGCGCCGTCGATCAGGATGCGGCCCGCCTGCGGATCGTAGAAACGCAGCAGCAGCGCAAAGACCGTGGTCTTGCCGGCGCCCGAAGGCCCGACCAGGGCGACGCGTTCACCGGGATGTACATCAAACGCCAGCCCAGCCAGCGCCATGGCATCAGGCCGCGTCGGATAGGCAAACGCTACCTGGTCGAAACGGATCGCGCCGCGGATCTGTGCCGGCAATTCGATGCGCGGTTCGGCCACGACCAGCGCAGGTTGCGTATTCAGCAGTTCCGTCAGGCGGTCGGTCGCGCCCGCGGCACGCTGAATCTCGCCCCAGATTTCCGACATCATGCCGGCGCCGCTTGCCACGATGCCGGCGTAAAACACGAAGGCTGATAATTCACCCGCGGTCAGCCGCCCTTCCAGCACGTCGTGCCCGCCGACCCACAGGATCACGCCGACGGCGCAGAACGCAATCAGCATCACCGACGAGATCAGCCAGGCCTTGACGCGGATACGGTCGGCACCCGCAGCGTAAGCCGCTTCGGTGGCGTCATCGAACGTAGCGCGCGTCAGCACTTCATGACCGTAGGCCTGCACCGTGCGGATTTCGTGCAGCGATTCGTCGATATGCGCCGACACTTCGGCCACGCGATCCTGATTGACGCGCGACAGGCGGCGCACGCGCCGCCCCACCAGCAATATCGGCACCAGTGTGGCCGGCACACCGAGTACGATCAGCGCTGCAAGCTTGAGGCTGGTCGCGAACAACAGCGCCAGCGCACCGATCATCATCAGGCCGTTGCGGAGGAACATCGACAAGCCGAAGCCGATGACCTGGCGCAGTTGTTCGCTGTCGTTGGTCAGGCGCGAGACGATTTCGCCGGTGCGCGAAGCATCAAAAAACGCCGGCGACAGCCGCAGTACATGGGCGAACACTGCGCGCCGCAGATCGGCGATGACACGCTCGCCCACGGTCATCATCAGGTAGAAACGGATGTAAGTGGCCACCGCCAGCACCGTGGCCACGGCAATGACGCCGGCCAGCGCCATGTTGAGCATTGCCGGATTGCCGCTGCCAAACCCGGAGTCAATGACAAAGCGCAGCCCCTGCCCCAGCGCCAGTACACAACCCGCCGCCGTCACCAGCGCAACCAGCGCGACTGCCACCCGCCACCGGTACGGCGCGAGAAAACGCAGCAGGCGCAGGAGTTGCGCCGGATCGCCGGTCGCCGCAGGGGTATTCTTGTCAGACATCGGGCTATCCTATCATTGACCTGTGGCGCAGATGCCTGCACCCTGTGGTGCAAAATTGATCCAACCGGAGTGACGCATGAAGAAAAACCACTTACTGATTGGAGCGGCGGCGCTCATTATCGCTGTAGTTGCGGGTTATGTAGCCTGGGATCGCCATCAAACCCAAAAGTTGCAGGACGCCACGCTCACCCGCATCGACAACGCCACGCAGTCGCTGCGCACCGCGCTCGCGCCATCTAACGATCCGATCGCACAGTCACAGGTGGTCGCTGCGGCCGTCGAGCGCGTCGATCAGGATTTGTCTGCGCTGCGCGCGACCGCCGCGTCCCGCATACTGCTGCTGGGTGCCGCCGCCGATACCTATCTGCACACCACGCGCGAATTGCTGAAGCGGCAGGCCGCCGTGCTGGTGCTGGATACCAGCGTACGCAACGGCATTACTGCGTTCCGTGGTCACCTCACCGGCAATCGCGGTGCAGCCAACTGGACCGGCGAGGCCGTGCGCCTGAAAAACCGGCTGGAACAGGATTTCCGCGAGTACCAGCGCGCCGTAACCGCTCACACCAGCATTGCCGATGGTTATGCCGACGCGCACAAGGCGCTCGCCGGGCTTGTCGCGGAGAGCCGCATTCCGCCCACTGCCGAGATCACCGCGGCGCGCGACCGCACCACGGCTGCAGCCAGAACACTGACGGCGGAAGTGGAAGCCACGCGGCGCATGGCCGCGCCGCGCTGAAATCGCAACGTGCTCAGTGCGATTTCTGCCTGCCGAGAAAATCCATCATCGCTTTGGTAAAAATTTCCGGCTGCTCGACGTTCGACAAATGCGCCGCCGACTCGATGATCAGCAATTCAGAACCGCGCAGATTGGCCTGGATCTGCTTCGCCATCTCCGGCGGCGTGCCGTGATCCTGATCGCCGACGATCACCAGCGCCGGACAGTCGATTTCCTTTAATCGGTCCAGCACGTCGATTTTGGCGATGGCCTCGCAACACCCGGCAAATCCCGGCACCGGCGTATTGCGGATGTCCGCGCCGATGCGCGCCATCACGTCCGGATGCGCTTTGCGGTACGGCTCGGTAAACCAGCGCCCCAGCGTCGCGTCGACCAGTGGGTCCATGCCCTGCTCGCGTGCCATGCGCACCCTGTCGCCCCACATCTGCTCGGCATTCGGCGGACGGCGGCTGGTGGTATCGGCGAGCACCATGCTCTGGAACACGCCCGGATATTTGAGCGCGTAGGTTTCGCCGATCATGCCGCCCATCGACAAACCCACCCAGTGCGTGCGTTTGATGCCCAGCGCCACCAACAGGCCATGCACATCATCCGCCATCTGCTCCAGCGTGTACGGGCCTTCCGGCGCGCTGCTGGCGCCGTGGCCGCGGGTGTCGAAACGCAGCACCTTGTAATGCTGCGTCAGCGCTTTCATCTGCGGATCCCACATCGACAGATTGCACGCCAGCGAGTGCGACATCGTTACCCACGGGCCGTCGCCCTCAATGACGCAGTTGATTTCAATACCGTTGGTCTTGAGTTTCATTTTGAATTTCCGATCACTGTGCCTTGATATTGCCGGCTCTGGCCAGCTTCGTAAACGTCGCGATGTCCGCAGCGATGATCCTGTCGAATTCCGCCGGCGACGTGGGGCTGGTCTCCAGGCCGATCGGCACCCAGCGCCGCCGCGTTTCCGGATCAACCAGGATGCGGGTCACTTCCTTGTTGATCAGGTTTATCAGTGGACGCGGCGTCTTGCCCGCAGTCAGCAAACCGAACCACAGGATCGAGTCGTAGCCCGGCACGCCGGCTTCGGCAATGGTCGGCACGTCGGGCAGCAGGGCATCGCGCTTCAACGACGACACGCCGAGCCCGCGCACCTTGCCCTCGCGCACCAGGCTCACTGCGCTGGCAATCGGCGACATGAAAAACTGCACGCGACCGGTCATCGCTTCAGTCATCGCCTCCGGTATGCCCTTGAACGGAATATGCAGGACATCAATCTTCGCCATGCTCTTCAGCAACTCG
>JANNHN010000281.1:0-2965 GCA_031404395.1 Betaproteobacteria bacterium | reverse complement strand
GCGGCGCCTGCCGCAGCGGATGTGCCTGCGGGCAAAACGCCCGGATCTGCAAAAAGTGCAGAGCGGGCCGCTGCACCGAAGAAGGTCAAACTCAGTTTCAGGGAGCAGCGCGAACTGGAACTGTTGCCGAACGAACTGGAGGCGCTGGAGCGGGAGGAGTCAGCGCTGGCAGCGCGCATGAGCGGCGCGGATTACCACAAACAGGGCGCGGCGCAACTGAAGGCGGACCGCGAACGGGTGGTGGAGATTGAAAGGCTGCTGGCAAGGAAATTCGAACGCTGGTCGGAGCTGGATCAGCGGGCGGGGCAGACCGCGGGCGCGTAGAATTTATCCCGGCAGCAGGCAGCCTGTTGCCGGCTGTCATACAGGGTGGAGCGCATGAGTAATCAGAATTTCATCTTCGGATATATAGAAGCCTGTGCCAGAGGCAGCCTGCGGCTCGCCGATTGCGGGCCCGTCTGGCAAATGGGCGTCATCGCCGTGTTGCTGGTATTGGCGATTGCGGTGCTGGCCATGCTCAGGTTGCGTGCCACCCCGCAATCGATGCCAGGCTGAAGCGCAATGATCTTCCGATGCCTGACCTGATCGACCTGGCCGGCCAGCAAACCGTCATCTCCGTCGCCGAGCTGAACCGGCTCGCGCGCAGTGCGATCGAGCGCGGCGTGCCGCTGCTGTGGGTGGCCGGCGAGATTTCCAATTTCAAACGCTACGACAGCGGCCATTGTTATTTCACGCTGAAGGATGAAGCTGCGCAGGTCGATGCGGTGATGTTCCGCCACAAGGCGCAGGTCCTGGACTGGCAGCCGGAGAACGGCATGCAGGTCGAAGTGCGGGCGACGGCGACGGTGTACGAGGCGCGCGGCAAATTCCAGCTGGTGGTTGATGCGATGCGCCGCGCCGGACTGGGCGCGCTGTATGCGGCGTTCGAGAAGCTCAAAGCCAAACTCGAAAAAGAAGGCCTGTTCGATCCGGCACTGAAACGCGCGCTGCCGCCGTTTCCGCGCACCGTCGGCGTGGTGACTTCGCCGCAGGCCGCGGCCTTGCGCGACGTGATCACCACGCTGCGCCGGCGCATGCCCGGCATCAACGTCATCATTTATCCGACGCCGGTGCAGGGCGAAGGCGCGGGGGCGAAAATCGCCGATGCGATAACGCTGGCCGGGTCGCGCGCCGAGTGCGAGGTGCTGATCGTCTGCCGCGGCGGCGGCAGCATCGAAGACCTGTGGGCCTATAACGAAGAGATCGTGGCGCGGGCGATCCGCGCCTGTCCGCTGCCGGTGGTGTCCGGCGTCGGCCACGAGACCGATTTCACCATTGCCGATTTTGCCGCCGATGCGCGCGCACCGACGCCGACGGCTGCGGCCGAACTGGTCAGTCCGGACGGGGTGAAACTCAAACGCGATGTAGTGCTGTTCGGCCAGCAGCTCTCACGCATCTTCGCGCGCGGCATCGAAGACCGCATGCAGCGGCTGGATTATCTGTCGCGGCGGCTGACGCATCCGGGAGAGCGCGTCCGCAACCAGATGGTGCATCTGCAGCATCTGGGCAGTCGCTTGCGCAGCGTGTGGGGGCGCAGCGCGGATGAGCAACTATGGCGGTTGCGTGATACCGCGCAGCGGCTGCGCACTGCGGCGCCGGATGCCGGAATGCTGGTCCGGCAACAGCAGGAACTGGCGCGTCGGCTGCGCGGCACGGTGCGCGAACGCATGACGGCAGCTGCGGAGCGGGTGTCGGGCATCCGGTCGCACTTGCTGCACCTGAATCCGCAGGGCGTGCTGGAGCGCGGATACAGCATCACCGCAGCCGCCGATGGCGCGATCATCCGCGACAGCGCGCAGTTGTCCGCAGAACAAGAGCTGAAAGTGACGCTGGCGAAAGGTTGGGCCGGCGTGCGCGTCAAACGCACCGGCTGAGCGGTTCAGCGCGTGGCCAGTCGCGCAGGCGGAATCGTCGGATCGCCGAACACCGGATTTGCTGCCAGCCATTTCTCGAACTGGTCCGCGGGGAGCGGCTTGCTCATGCAGTATCCCTGCGCGCAGTCGCAACCCATTTCCCGCAGGAGCGCCCAGATGCTGAGGTCTTCGACACCTTCCGCGACGACCTGCATGCCCATATTGTGGCCGAGGTCGATGGTTGATTTGACGATCACGGCATCGTCGGCATCGGCGGCCATGTCGCGCACGAACGACTGGTCGATTTTCAGTTCGGTAACCGGCAGTTTTTTTACATAAGAGAGAGACGAGTAACCGGTGCCGTAGTCGTCGATCGCCAGCTTGATGCCGATTTTGTTCAGCAGCCTCAGGGTGTCCAGCGATTTGGCCGGATCCTCCATCACGCCGTTTTCGGTAATTTCCATGCACAGCCAGCGTGCATCCACGCCGCGCTGCTTCAGTTCGGTGGTGACCAGTTCAGGCAATGCCGGATCAAGCAGGTCGCGCGCGCAGATGTTGACCGAAATCGCCACATTGATTCCGCGCGCCTGCCACTCGCCACACTGGCGGATTGCGCGGCGAATGATCCAGAGCGTCATGGTGCGGATGAAACCGGTCTGCTCGGCGAAAGGGATGAAATCTCCCGGCGGTACCAGGCCACGCTGTGGATGGTTCCAGCGCACCAGCGCCTCGGCTTGTGTGGTCATACCGGTTTTCAGGTCGACCTTGGGCTGGTAATAAAGCACCAGTTCGTCCTTCTCGACCGCGCGGCGCAGTTCACCCAGCAGCGTCAGATAATCCTCGTGTGGCTGGTGTTCGCTCGGCTGGAACACCGCGCAGCCCAAGTTGCCGCGCTTGGCTACATACATGGCGATATCGGCATGACGGATGATGGTGTACGGATCAGAGCCGTGTTCGGGGTAACTGGCGATACCGATGCTGGTGCGTACGTCGAGCGGCTGGCTATCGATGATGATCGGTGTGTCAAGCGCGGCGAGAATTTTGTTGGCAACCTCGCGCGCATGGCCGATCCC
>JANNHN010000280.1:0-7242 GCA_031404395.1 Betaproteobacteria bacterium | reverse complement strand
GGCGGCGCTGGCCGACCTCGGAAAATCGCTGCCGGCGGGCATGGCGGCACCCGAGATCGTATTCAAGCAGGCCAGCTTCATCGAAGCCTCGGTCACCAACGTCGAAGAGGCGCTGCGCGACGGCCACGATCGCCTGCAACTGCTTCTGGAAGCGCACGCGGATCGCGTCGGGGTCGTTCAGCGGTTCGCTCTCGCCGGGCGGGATGAGCGTGGTCGCGAGCAGCGGCTGGCCCATCGCGTCGAGCAGCGCCTGCGTCACCGCGTGGTCGGGCACGCGCAGGCCGATGGTGCGGCGCGAAGGATGCGAGACGCGCCGCGGCACTTCCTTGGTGGCCGCGGCGATCACTTCCAGCGCCGGCTTGTGCGTGCCGTCGGCGACGTTGCGTTTGAGCCGGCGCAGGATATTTTCGAGCCCGACGACGGCGTCGTCCACCAGCATGCCGATCGCGATCGCGAGGCCGCCGAGGGTCATGGTGTTGATGGAAAGCCCCATCAGCTTGAATACGAGCGCGGTGATCAGGATCGACATCGGAATCGCGGTAAGCGAAATGAGCGTGGTGCGAAAATTGAGCAGGAACAGGAACAGCACCACCGCCACCATGATTGCGCCGTCGCGCAGCGCCTCTTCGACGTTGGTGACCGAGGCTTCGATGAAGCTGGCCTGCTTGAATACGATCTCGGGTGCCGCCATGCCCGCCGGCAGCGATTTTCCGAGGTCGGCAAGTGCCGCCTCGATATCGCGCGTGAGCTTCACCGTGTCGGCGATGGGTTGCTTCTGCACCGAGAGAATCACCGCGGGCTTCGCGTTGTAGCTCGCATCACCGCGCTTCGCTGCCGCGGCAATCTTCACCTGCGCCACCTGCTTCAATAGGATCGGCTGGTTGTTTTTCGCGCCGATGGCGAGGTTCTGCAGGTCGACGAGGCGGTTGGTGCGACCGATGTTGCGGATCAGGTACTCACGCGCGCTTTGCTCGAGAAAACCGCCACTGGTGTTGGCCGCGTAATGCTTGAGGGCGCCCTCGATTTGCTCGATAGTCACGCCGAGCGTGGACATTAGAGCCGGATCGGGCTCGATGCGATATTGCTTGACCTCGCCGCCGATCGGGATCACCTGCGCCACCCCCGGAATGGTGAGCAGACGCGGTCGCATCACCCAGTCTGCATATTCGCGCACCTGCATCGGGCTTGTTTTCTCCGGATCAGCCGGCAGCGCGATCAGCATGATCTCGCCCATGATCGCGGCGATCGGCCCCATTTGCGGCGTGATGCCTTCGGGCACCTGCTCCTTGACGAGCGACAGTCGCTCGGCGACCTGCTGGCGGTTGCGGAAGATCTCGGTGCCCCAGTCGAACTCGACGGATACCACGGAAAGCCCGATGCCGGAAACCGAGCGCACGCGCGTGACGCCGGGCATGCCGTTCATCGCGGTCTCGATCTGAAAGGTGACGAGCTGCTCGACTTCTTCCGGCGCCATGCCGCCCGCTTCGGTGAGCAGGGTCACGGTCGGTTTGTTGAGATCCGGGAATACGTCCACCGGCATCTGCCTGATGGTCAGGATGCCGTAGAAAATGAGCACCAGCGACAGCGCCAGTACCAGCAGCCGCTGTTTGAGACTCGCATCAATAATCCAATTGAACATGACAATCCTCTTAGCGCACTTGCGCCAGCGCTGCGGCGCCTGCGGTAACGATGCGGTCGCCGGGAGCGATCCCATCGATTAATGCCACGGTTGTGCCGTCCAGCGCCTGAAAACGCACTTTCTTGGCGGCAAATGTTTCGGCGCCGATGTGCACCCACGCCACGGTGTCGCCTGCACTGTTCCTGGTGAGCGCTGCAAGCAGTACGGCAACGCCCTTGATCGTGCGCTTGGTCTGCACCACCACTTTCAGTGGCTGGCTCACCGCCAGCGGCGGCAGCGGCGGCTTGATCCGGAACATCAGCGGCAGCGCCTGCTCGCGCAGTTGCTGCGCGCCGCCGATGAAAACGAGCGGTAGCGAGATGCCGCGTGGGAGAACCGCGCTGGCGCCGGCAATGTCTGCGAGTATCACCGGATCGTAGGCGAGCGCTTCCACCATCAGCCGTTGCGGGTCCACGATTTCGAACAGCACTTCACGCGCCTCGACGACCTGCCCGGTCACCGCGGACGCCGCGCTGATGACCCCGGACGCCGGAGCGACGAGTGCTTCGCGATTATTGAGACTTGCGCCGACCGCGGTTTTTCTCTCGGCAAGGCTGGCAAACTCCGCGCGTGCGGTATCGATCTCTTTCTGCGGTACGCTGCCCTCGAGCGCTTCGAGGCGCTTTACCTTTTTTTCGGCGAGCCCGTGCTGCGCGGTAATTTCCGCCAGTTGCGCGCGCTGGTTGCCGAGCTCAATCGCGTTCGCGACCGGCTTGATGTAGGCGAGCACATCGCCTTTTTTTACTCTTTGCCCCAGAGTTGCCAGACCGTGCGGCCCGGGTTCGATGCGTCCGGACTGGCTGGCCTGCACGCGCCCGCCGGCGTTGGGGTCGCTGATGACCCGGCCGTTCAGTTCCATGCTCTGCGCAAGCTCGCTCAGCTCCGCCAGGGTGGTGCGAATGCCGAGTTGGCGTTGTATTTCTTTCGGCATGAACACGCCACCGTCGGCCAGCCGCCGCGCGCTGGTATTGTCGGTTCCGGCGCTGCCGGGAGCCGGGCCGTCGCCTTTCTTGTCTTTGCTGTGGTCTTCGCCTTCGTGCGCGAAGGCGACTGTTGCTGCGGCCATCAGTATTGACAGAACAAACACTGCAGTCAGCTGCGCGATGGTAGCGCGCGAAGTTCTTTTGCGACGCAGCAGCAACCAGGCTGCGCCGAATACCGCGACTACACCGCTCACGATCCATATCAGCCATTCCGTCCAGTCGTGCCCATGGGTTGACTGGCCGGTGGGTTGCGGTACGGTGAGCGTGCCGTTCAGTAAATCCGAGTTATCAGCAGCCTGGATCGTGAACACCAGTGGATATTGTCCCGGCGTTACGAACGCTTCTCCTGGCGCGGTGTAGATACTGCCCGCGCCGGGCTCGGCGACGGCTTTGAATGCGCCGCTTTCGATTTCGATGCGGGCATTGGACACCGGCTCGTTGGTGGCGAAATGGTCGAGGTAGATCGTGAGTTTGCCGGACTCGAGGACCGCCAGCAGTTCGAAGCTTTCAGATTGCGCCTCGATGCGCGGTGCGAGGGTTGCGGATACGGCAGAGGGTGTCGCGCCGTGGTCGTGACCTGGCCCCCCTGGACCTGCCAGCGCGATCGCCGGCCATACGAAAAACATTAAATGGACAAACCACTTCATGGCAATACTCCTAAGGCCTGATTGAGACGCGAGATGGCGCGCGCCGCGTCGAGCTTGGTGCGCGTGAAATTCAGTTCGGACTCGAAGCGTTCATTTTCAGCACGCAGACGGGTGACCAGGTCAAGCTCTCCCATTGCAAAGGCCTTGGCCAGCAGCTGTTGGGTGTCAGCAGCGAGCGCGAAACGTGATTCACTCAGTTTCACTACGGTGCGCGCCTGTTCCAGTTCGCGCCGCGCGGCCTCAATCTCGGCGGCGACCTTGGTGCGCTCGACGCCGTACGTGGCCTGCGCCTCGATCATTTCAGCGTTGGCGGCCGTGATCCGCGGTTTGTTGCGAGCGTCGGTGGTAAACGGGATTCTGAGGCGCACCTGCAGGGAATTGGCGTAGGGATCGTCGAATGCATTGCGCTCGCGCCGTACACCGAATTCAATTTCAGGATTGCTACGCAGGGTTTGCGAGGCCTGGCTGAGTTTGGCCTGTGCTGTCACCACGACACGCTGCAAGGATATGAGCAGGGGATGATCGTCAAGGATTCTCGCAGCGGCGATGTTTTCTTCAACCGCCGGCAAAGCGGTCATGGTGGTCAGAACTGCAAATGCCTGTTGCGCCTTGAACCCCTTGATCTCGGTCTCGATCAATGTTGCGCGCGCCAATCGTTCCGCGCCCTGTGCCTGATTGAAGTCGACGCGGGCCAGGTCGCCGGCTTTGACGCGGCGCTCGACGTCGGCCGCGAGCACCGCCGCTTCTTGCGCTTTGCGCCGGGCGAGTATCAGTTCGTTCTCGGCGAGCCGCGCCTGCCAGTAGGCGTCACGCACCTCGCCGGCAACTTTGAGCTTCGTTGCCGTGAGACTGGTGTCATACTGATCCTGTTCGGCATTGGCGATCGAGTTTTGCCGCGCCTGCTCGCCAGGCAGCCACAACGGCAATGCGATCTCTGCTTCCCACTCGCGTGCCCCGTCATTGCGGTTCAAGCGGTCATTGCGGTTTCCGATTCGGAAACTGGGGGGCTCAGGGAAAGCAGCCCCTGCAGCATCGTGCTTGGCAGTGAACTCCTCGCCACGGGCGCGTTGTGCCTGTGCCGCGGGCTGCCTGGCCCACGCCCGTTCAACAGCCTCACGCAGCGTATCCGCGGCGTGCGCCTGCAAAACGAACATGAATACAATAAACATCAAACTTCGACGCATGGGCGTCCTCACTGTTGTGGTGATGATGTGCAAGACAAAAGCTGGGTGAGCGAAACCCGGGATTTGCGGCGGGCGTACGCCAGAATGCTCCAGCTTCCCTCGAATTGAGGGAGCTTTTCTACGCGTTTCGCGCAGTCAGATCAGGCTAGAGGGGGGCGCTGCAGTTGTTCAGGGAAGAACAGACTGGGAAGGACAAAGATCGTGGGTACGAAGACAGACAGATTGCCGGCGAAAACGGTTACAGCGATGTCCGGCAGGGCGGAGGAGAGCTGATGGCAGGATAGATGCCCGGCGTGGCTGTCGTTGCTGTTGCCACTATCGTTATCGTTGTGTTCGTGAGAGGCGACCTCATTGCTATCGCCGTCGTGATGATAACTGGAACTTGTTGTTTCAATGGCGGACGAGGAGGGCGAGCAAAGCAGATGCGACAGCGATGCGGCGAAGCCCTGCAAGGGCATCACCAGCAGCAGCAGCACCAGAATTTTTCGACCGAAGGCGAACACGGAGCGCATTCTATAGTAAAAAAACTTGTAATGGCAATATCGCCTGGATGACAGTGACAGAATAAAGAGTCACGATCTTCGCTTTATCCTTCTGATTTTTGAAACGCTGATGCGCTCGACGTCTATGTCCTTAAGTTTCTGTGCGACGTGCTCGAGCCTGTCGCCCCGGATAATGGAGATGATCAACTTGATGTCTGCGGAAATCTCCTCCTGTGTTCTTGCGCGTGGGCTGCGTCCTGCACTGGCGTCGCCCGCATTCAGAAATACGCTTACCTAATGGGTTTTGTTACACGTGTGATAAAGCCGGTAGAGTGCGGCGGGGCATCAGTGGGTAGGCCGCGGGAATCACCAGCATCGACAGAGGCGGCGCGGTAAGCATATCGCCGACCATGGGTGCGGCAATGTGTTGCATGATTTCGGCGCCGAGGCATGTTGCGAGCAAAGCGCTGACGATGAGCAATGCGGCGGCAATGGCCAAGGTGCTGCGCAATCGCGCAGGGGGTGGGCTGGAGGTCGCGTTGACGCTGCCGCGAGCCTGCGTGAAGTAGCTGGCGACGGGGTGATCTTCGGGCCAGGATTTGATATTAACTATTTGTTTTTATTGATATATTTGTTATTATTCTACGGCCTGAGCTGTCACAGCAGGGGACGACCGCTCAGAAGATTTGATGTATATCAAGTAAAAAGGAACGATTATTGTAATAATCCAAATTCAGGAATGAAACTTTTCAGATCAGTATCTTCTCTATGTTCGTGCCATTCCCACTACCGGATCGTATCGGGGTCAATAGGGTGATCAGGAATTCAACTCGCTGGTTTTTTGCGTTCAGCCGTGCGGTTGTCGTCGCACTGCTGTTGGCGCAGACTGTCTTTGCGGCTCAACCCTGCGGCATGCTTGGCATGTCTCCAGCCAGCGAGATGCCGGGACAGATGGGCAATGATTGTGAGACACCTGCCGCGAGTGCGAGCAAATTGTGTGCAATGAAATGCACGGACAGCGACAAGTCGATTTCCTATGTCCCTCTGGTAGTTCCGCCGCCGATGACCGGTACGATTCTGATCCTGCCATCATTGCCGGATAACGCGCTCGTCGCAGTGGCGATGCGCGGTCTGGTTGAGCCGATACAGGATCCTCCAAAAACCATCCGATTCTGCAGTCTCCTGATTTGATTCTTCTCCGCGTGCATTAGCGCGCCGCAGTCGCGGCTGCGCGTCTTTTCTTTGCGGAGGTGGGTCATGTCGTCATTGCGGTTCGGGGCATCCCCGAAATGGTATCGGTTGCGTGGAGCGCACAGGCTCCCCGGGCGTTATTTGCAGGCTGCGTTTTGGTGTGTCGTTCTCGGACTGCCGCTGCCTGCGTCGGCGGCCGACCCGGTATTGTCGGTTCAGTCATCAAAGGCAGTTCAGGGGGCTGCTGCGCTCAACAAGCTGGTAGCCGAAGCGCTGCAGAACAATCCCGAGATCCATGCGGCCCGCAAGGAAAGGGAGGCGGCGCAATACAGGGTTGCACCGGCGGGCGCGCTTGATGATCCGATGCTGGAGACGGGGTTCATCAACGTGCCGACCAATTCGCTGCGGTTTGACCGCGAAGACATGACGATGAAAATGATCGGTCTGTCCCAGCGCCTGCCTTATCCGGGCAAACGCGGTCTGCGCCAGGACGTCGCGACCAGGGATGCGGAGACGGTCGGCTATGGTTACCAGGAAACTGTTAACCGCGTCGCGCGCGACATCAGGACCACCTATTTCGATCTGGGCCTCACGATCGCAATGACCGGGCTGGTCGAGAAAAACAAGCTGACCCTCGAGCAGTTTCTGCGCATCGCCGAGGCGCGCTACGGGGTGGGGCAGGGAACCCAGGCCGACGTGCTCAAAGCGCAGACGCAGTTGTCCAAGATGGTGGACGAACTGCTCAAACTCGCGCGCGAGCGGCCGACGATCGAAGCAGAACTCAACCGCATGCTTGGCCGCAGTGCCAATGTTACGGCGCTATTGCCCGAGCCGCCGCAATTGCGCGAGGAAACCCTGAACCTGGAATCGTTGCGTGAAATCGCCTTGACGCAGCGCCCGCAACTGCTCGCGCTGCAAAGTATCGTTTCGCGCAATGAAAAAGCACTGGATCTGGCGCGCAAGGATTACTACCCCGACTTCGATGTGCGACTGTCGTACGGCCAGCGCGACAGGATGCCGGACGGCGCGACCTTTGCGTCGGTGATGGCGGCCGTCGGGTCGAGCGCGCGCTCGTGC
>JANNHN010000279.1:0-2226 GCA_031404395.1 Betaproteobacteria bacterium | reverse complement strand
GCTGTGGCAGCGCAAGCCCGGCGCCATGCGCATCACCATTGACGGCGAGCCCGGCTTCGGCGTCACAGCCAAGGATGTGATCCTCACGCTGATCGCGCAGATCGGTGTCGATGGCGCATCTGGTCATGCGATTGAATACGCCGGTTCGACGATCAGCAGCCTGAGCATGGAAGCACGCATGACCATCTGCAACATGTCGATAGAGGCCGGCGGGCGCGTCGGGTTGATGGCGCCGGATGACAAGACCTATGCCTATCTGGAAGGCCGGCCCTATGCGCCCACAGGCAAAGCCTGGGAGCAGGCTCTGGACGGATGGCGCGCGCTGGCCAGCGAACCTGGTGCGAAGTTCGACCGCGAAGTCAAACTCGATGCGACGCAGATCGCGCCGACGGTCACCTGGGGCATCACGCCTGAACACGCGCTTCCCGTTACCGGCACCGTGCCCGATCCGGCCGATATCAAGAATGCGAATAAACGCTCCGAGTACGAAACTGCGCTGGAATACATGGCGCTCAAGCCCGGCATGGCGCTGCAGGACATCAAACTCGACCGCGTATTCATCGGCTCCTGCACCAATGCCCGCATTGAAGACCTGCGCGCTGCCGCTGCAGTGGCGCAGCTCGGCAAGGCGAAGATAACGACGTGGGTGGTGCCGGGTTCGATGGCAGTCAAACGCCAGGCTGAAGCCGAAGGACTTGATCAGGTGTTCATCAAGGCGGGCTTCGAATGGCGCGATCCCGGTTGCTCGCTGTGTACGGCTATCAACGGCGACAACCTGCAGCCGGGCGAGCGTTGCGCCTCGACTTCGAACCGCAATTTCCGCAACCGGCAGGGACCGGGCGGTCGCACCCATCTCCTCAGTCCGGCGATGGCGGCCGCGGCGGCGATCAAGGGTCATCTCACCGACGTGCGTGAATTGTTGAAGTAAACATAAACGTAAAAACGTAAATAAATCAACGGGTTATAATCATGCAACCGTTCACCACTCTTACAGCGATCGCCGTGCCCATGCACGAAGCAAACATCGACACCAACCAGTTGTGCCCGACGCGCTTCAACAAGGTGCCGCGCGGGTCCAAGTACCGCGAGATCCTGTTCTACGACTCGCGCTTCCGGCCTGACGGCACGCCGACCGAATTCATGTTGAACGCGTCGCCCTACGACAAGGCGAGCGTCATCGTCGCCGACCGCAACTTCGGTTGCGGCTCTTCGCGCGAGACCGCGGTGTATGCGCTGTATGAATTCGGCATCCGCTGCGTGATCGCCCCGAGCTTCGGCGATATTTTCGCCGCGAACTGCGCCAAGAACGGCCTGCTGGCGCTGACGCTGCCCGAAGAGGAATGCGCGGCGATCCGTCGCCAGTTGCAGGACCATCCGGGTGCGAAGATCAGCGTCGATCTCGCCGCGCAGACCGTGACCGACACCGCTGGCAAGGTGCACTGTTTCGAAATCCACGAAGTGCGCAAACGCTGCCTGCTCGAAGGGCTGGACGATATTGCCCGCACCCAGCAGTACGCCGAGCGCATCGCCGGATTCGAAAAAGGTTACTACAAGGATCGGCCCTGGCTGGCCGCTTCGGCGAGGGCGTGACATAGTTTCGACACGACACCTGTTAATAGAACCGTCATGCCGGCGAAAGCCGGCATCCAGAAAACGGTGCAGGGGTGCCGAAGGTGACTACTGGATTCCGGCTTTCGCCGGAAAGACGTATCAACTAGGAGGAGACATGGGCACTAAGCACGAGTTCGCTGTTGCGTTGATCGGAGTTTCGCTGTTATCCACCGGCCTGCCAGCCCTCGCGCAGAACTGGCAGCCGGAAAAAAACGTCGAGATCGTCATCAACACCGCGCCCGGCAGCGGGCAGGATTCGACCGGCCGGCTGATCCAGAAAATCCTGCTGGAACGCAAGACGGTGCCGACCTCGCTGACGGTCGTCAACAAGCCCGGCGGCGGCGGCGCGATCGCGTACACCTATCTGCAGCAGCATCCAGCCGACGGTCACTTCGTCGCCATTGCCTCAAAGAGCCTGCTGACCAATCACATCCTGGGGCGCATGCCGCTGACCTACAGCAACCTGACGCCGCTGGCAATCCTGTTCGAGGAATACATCACCGTCGCAGTGAAAGCGGATTCGCCGATCAAAAACGGGCGCGACATGCTCGACCGCCTGAAAAAGGATCCTGCCGCGTTGAGCTTCGGCGTGGCGACCAGCCTCGGCAATCCCAA
>JANNHN010000278.1:0-2490 GCA_031404395.1 Betaproteobacteria bacterium | reverse complement strand
CGTGCTGCCGGAGCAGAAAATCATGGATACACAGGTCATACAAATCACGCCGCACAGCAACCGGGAGCGCAAGGCCGCCTTCGAGTCGAACAAACTCGCCAAGCGCCTGCGCCGGCTGACGGGGCAGGCCATTGCCGACTTCGACATGATCCGCGACGGCGACAAGGTGATGGTATGTCTGTCGGGCGGCAAGGACAGCTATGCGCTGCTCGACATCCTGCTGCATCTGCGCAGCCGTGCGCCGATCGCTTTCGACATCGTTGCGGTCAATCTCGATCAGAAGCAGCCGGGGTTTCCGGAACATGTATTGCCGGAGTACCTGACCAGACTCGGCGTGCCGTTCCGCATCGAGGAGCAGGACACCTACAGCATCGTCAAGCGGGTGATTCCCGAAGGCAAGACCATGTGTTCGCTGTGTTCGCGGTTGCGCCGCGGCGTGCTCTATCGTGTCGCGCAGGAACTGGGCGCAACCAAAATCGCACTGGGCCACCACCGCGACGACATCCTGGAAACGTTTTTCCTGAACATGTTCTATGGCGGCAAGCTGAAGACGATGCCGCCGAAGCTGGTGTCGGACGATGGGCGCAATGTGGTGATCCGGCCGCTGGCGTACTGTGAAGAGCAAGACCTCGAAGCCTATGCGGAACTGCGGCAGTTTCCGATCATTCCCTGCACACTGTGCGGATCGCAGGAGACGCTGAAGCGCAAGGAAGTGAAGGCGTTGCTGCAGGAATGGGGGAAAAAGCATCCCGGCCGCATCGAGACGCTGCTGACCAGCATCCAGAACGTCAAACCTTCGCATCTGCTGGACCGTAGCCTGTTTGATTTTGGCGCGGTCCGGGCATCCGGTGAACCGGTGGCGGAAGGCGACACCGCGTTCGATGCCGAGGACTGAACCGGGCTTGTGCAGGGGCCGGACGCCCGGTGGAATACTGCCCGGTCGCGGTTATAATTGAAGTCCTGCATATGCAACTTTCCCGTAAAGCAGGGTGCGCATACCGGGATCCATGGCAAGGTCGAAGCGGTTTGCCAGAAGACCATCACGGTTAGGGGGGTGTTTGGATTTTCCGGGCGAGAACTACATTCTGGATCGCAAGCGCGGATTGATCGCGTGGGTCGTTCTTGCGGCCGGCCTGATCCTGTCCGGGTTGGCTTGGCACGCGGCGCGTTCGCAGATCGACCGGGAGATTGCGAATCGATTCAGGGGTGCCGCGACCGATATGCAGGACGCGATCGAATCGCGCGTGCACAGCTATGCTGATGTGCTGGTCAGCGTACGTGCGCTGTACCTGGCTACTGCCAGCGATTTCTCCAGGGAAATATTTGCCCGATATGTCACGAACCTGGAGCTGGAGCAGCGCCATCCCGGAGTCAGGGCCGTCCTCTATGCGCAGCACGTTACCGCCGCGCAACGGGCAGCGTTTGAGGCTGCGGTTCGCAACACCGGCGAGCCGGCCTTTGCCATCAAACCGCCCGGGCAGCGCGACGAGTATGTCGTTGTGCGCTACGCCGCGCCGCGGGCCGGCAATGACGCCGTGCTGGGCCTGGACCTGGCCGCAGACAAGATCCGTTTCGATGAACTGAAGCGCGCGCGCAATTCCGGCCAGCTTGTGGCGTCGGGTCCGTTGGCGCTGGTGCTGGATCCGGGCGGCCCCCCGGGATTTGCGATGCGCCTGTCGGTTTACCGGGTGGGCGCGCCAAATGGAACCCCAGAGCAGCGCCGCGCAGCGTTCACCGGGGTGATCACCGCGTCTTTCATCGTCGTCGATGTCATGCGCGGACTGTTCAGCGAAGCGTTGCTGAACCAGGTGCATATCCGCATCCATGATGCCGGCCGCACCGGCGATGGTCAGGTACCCGAGGCGCCGTCCGCGAAGAACCTGATGTTCGACAGCAACAGGTTGCATGCCGGCGTGGCGTCATCAGGCGCAGATGCTGGCGCTGCGGCGGGGGAACTGTCGCATCAGGCCAGCCTGGACGTCGGCGGGCGGCGCTGGAACCTGTATTTCACAGCCCGTTCCGGGTACGGTTCTGCCATGCAGCACTGGCTGCCGTGGGCCGTCTTGCTGTCGGGTTTTGCGATCAGTCTGCTGCTGGCGGGGCTGGTGCGTTCGTTGCAGACGTCCCGCGCGCGGGCAATGGAATGGGCAGATCGCGTAACCGCTGACCTACGCGCGAGCGAGGCGCGACTGACCGAAGAGCAACGCCGGACGCGGGAATTGATCGAGGTTATCCCCAATCCGTTTTTCTTCAAAGGCACCGATGGTCGTTACCTCGGTGTCAACAAAGCGTGGGAAAACCTGTTCGGGCAGTCGCGCGAGTCGTTTCTCGGCAAAACCGTATATGACCTTTATCCGCATCAGCCGGAAACTGCCGACCGCCTGCATGCCAAGGATCAGGTTTTGTGGCGCAGCGGGGGCACCCAAGTCTATGAAACCACCATCACAACGGCGCAGGGAAAAACGCTGGACACCGTTTACTACAAGGCGA
>JANNHN010000277.1:0-4574 GCA_031404395.1 Betaproteobacteria bacterium | reverse complement strand
CGCCAGTTTACGTTGTGCGGCGCGCAGCGGATCGATGCCGAGCACGTCGGTCAGCCGCAGCAGATAGAGCAGCACATCGGCAACCTCTTCTTCCACCGCCCGCCGGTCGCGTCCGGCGAGTCCGGCGCTTTGTTCCGGCGTCAGCCACTGGAAGCATTCAAGCAGCTCGGCGACCTCGACGCTCAAGGCCATGGCGAGATTTTTCGGGGTGTGGAATTGCTGCCAGTCGCGCGCAGCGGCGAAGCGGCGCAAGGCATTGCGCAGCGCGGCGAGTGTGGGTGGGCGGGTGCGTTTCATGAAAGGATCCGATGGGCAATGGGTAACGGGCCTTAATATTCGGGGCGATGGCGCCCGGGCAGACTGAACAGCAAAAACAGCATGGCCAGGAACGGCCAGATATCCGACAGCGCGCGCATGATGCCGGCGAAATTCAGCAGATGTCCGGCGCGCCCCACCAGCAGATACGACGGCGCCGGCCGGTACGGGTTTTCCGGCACCATGTTGACGAGCATCACCGCGGCGAACAGCGCAAGCAGCGCGAGCGCGGCTCTCACGCGCGACGAGGCGCGCGACGGAATGTGCAATAAAACCGTCAACGCGACCAGTGCTGCGGCGAGACCGAGGCCGAAGCCGGGCGTCAGCCAGCTCCATGAGTTTTCGGTGCGCAGCAGGAACACTGCCGCTGCAGCACGCAGCATGCAGGCGCCGGTGATGAGCAGCATCAGCGCTCGCCAATAACCGGTGCCGGTGTCGCGTGCCGCGCTGGCGAGGAGCAGGCCGAATCCTGTGACGTTCAGCATGACCACGCCGGCTTCGGCGAGCAGGTATGCCGCAGGCGTGTAACGAAGCGGCTCCAGCCAGGCGATGCTGCTGCGCAGATCACCGTTGCCCAGCGCGATAACCGGGGCATGCAACTGTGTCAGCAGCCACAATCCGGCCAGCACCAGCACCGCATCGCCATGCGGGCCGCTGACGAATCCGCGGCTGCGCAGCGACGCCAGGGCATGACCGATGCGCCGGCCCGGCGAGAACAGCGGCGCCAGCAACGCGCCGCCGGTTCCGCCGAAACAGTTGACCAGGAAATCGACATTGGAGGCAATGCGCGCCGGCAGGTATTGCTGGACTGATTCGAGCGTAAGGCTCAGCGCTGCGCAAACGAGTCCGGCGATCATCACGGCCGCCGCCGGTGCCCAGCGTGCGCGCAGGCTTGATGCCAGCAGAAATCCCAGCGGCATGTATGCGGCGAAATTGAATACGATGTCATCGACGGTAATCCAGCGCGGCCACGGTGCCAGCAGAAAGGCGCCGAATTGGCCCTGTGCGCGCCAGTCGGTGAACGGCAGCAGGCTGGCGTAGATGATGACCAGACTGTAAGCTAGCGCGGCCATCCCCGCCAACCGGTAGCCCCGCGACTGAAAGCCGTGCGCTGTTGCAGCGGATTGAGAATCCAGCACCATTCATGAAATTCTACGATATCTTCAACGGTGATGCCGACGGTATCTGCGCGTTGCATCAATTAAGGCTGGAGCAGCCGCGTGTGGCCGTGTTAGTGACCGGCGTCAAGCGTGACACGCAACTCGTCGCGCGCGTTGATGCTCAGGCGGGCGATGTGCTGACCGTGCTGGATATTTCCCTGCGCAGCAATATTCAGGCGGTGCTGCAGGCGCTGGACCGGGGTGCGCGGATGCAGTATTTCGATCACCATGCTGCGGGTGACATGCCGTCGCATCCGGCATTCGAGGCGCACATCGATCTGGCGCCGGATGTCTGCACCAGCCTGCTGGTGGATCGTTACCTGTCCGGCAAACACCGGCTATGGGCCGTGGTGGCTGCGTTCGGCGACAATCTGGTGGAGTCGGCGGTACGCGCGGCGCAGCCGCTGCAGCTCGATCACATCGAACTGGCGCGCCTGCATGAGCTGGGCGAAGCCATCAATTACAACGCCTATGGCGAGACCATTGAGGATTTGCACTATCCCCCGGCCGATCTTTACCGCGTCATTGCGCCGTATCACGATCCACGGCATTTCATTTTCGACGAACCGGTATTTGAGGTGCTGAAGCAGGCGGGCGCGGAAGATATGGCGCGCGCTGAAGAAGTCACGCCGGAATTTGTGACGGATGGCGCAGCGTTATACGTGTTGCCCGACATCGCCTGGAGTAGGCGCGTCAACGGCGTGTTCAGCAACCGGCTGGCGCAGGCCGACTCGCAGCGCGCACACGCCGTACTGACTGCCAAAAACGGGGGGTTTGCCGTCAGTGTGCGTGCGCCGCGCAACCGGCCAATGGGCGCAGACGTGCTGTGCCTGGCGTTTGCCACCGGCGGCGGGCGGGCGGCGGCGGCCGGCATCAATTGGTTATCGGCTGACGACTTGTCGAAGTTTGCCGATGCATTCCGTACGGCTTATAAATAGTACAATAAAAACAACTAGTTACACAGTTTCCTCTGTAATGCCCTGGGCAGTCGCCGCAGTTTTCAGCAAATCCATCTCGATCAGCGCGAACGCCGCGATCCACAACACGGCATCGTAGCCGTCGAACCACTCGCCTCGCGCAAACCAGGCCAGTGCGACGGCGCCGAGCGTGCCGTAGAGCATGACCGACAGCCTTGTCGCCAGCCGGTGGTGCCGCGCCGCGAACAACGGCGCGCGTACTTCGAGTTCCAGCACAGCGACCACGCCGATCCACAACCAGGCATTGAGTGCATCCAGCCATTCACCTTCGCGGACAAAAGCCAGCGCTGAAATGGCGATGCCTGCGGCGGCAATCAGACGCAGCAGATCCAACGCAACGGCGTTGCGTGTCATGTGCGTCCAGCGCGGATAGCGGGTTTCGATTTCGAACAGCACGAGCAGCGCAAACCACGCCAGTGCATCGACGCCTTCGGAAGCGCGCCCGGTCGTGGTGTAAATCACCGCGTTTGCGGCGAGCAATGCGAATATCACCGTCTTTAACAGGACTGCGTGTGCCATTGCGGACGCCAGGGGTCAGGAAGTCTGCGTGTGATGATGCGGGTGCGGCGCGACGCCGTAGCGTTGCGGCAGCAGGGAACCGATGACCATGCCGACGACGCTGACCAGAAAGCCGACGAACTGCGGCGGCCACAGCTCATCGCTGGCGACGAGTTCCAGTGCGATCCAGCTCGCCAGCCCGCCGATGATCGCGCAGGCGGCACCCTGGGTGGTGGCGCGTTTCCAGTAGAGGCCCGCCGCCAACGGCACGAACGCGGCGACCAGCGTGACCTTGTAGGCGTTCTCGACCATGCCGTGGATGGATTCATTGGTGCTGATGGCATACACCGTCACCAGTATGGCGAAGCAGGTCACCACGGCGCGGTTCAGCCACAAAAAGCCGCGGTCGCTCATGTTGCCGATGAATCCCTTGAGCACGTTTTCGGAAATGGTCACCGACGGCGCAAGCAGCGTGCCACTGGCGGTGCTCATGATGACTGACAGCAGCGCACCGAAAAAAATGATCTGCGCCGGCAACGGCATGTGGTTGAGGATCAGCGCCGGCAGGATGCGCTGAGAATCCGAATCGATCAGGCCAGCGACCATTTTCGGATCGATCAGCGTCGCCGCATAGACCAGGAACAGCGGCACGAAGGCAAACAGGAAATAGACCGAACCGCCGAGGACCGAGCCCCACACTGCGGTGAGCTCGTTCTTGGAGGCATTCATGCGCTGGAACACGTCCTGCTGCGGAATCGAGCCGAAACCCATGGTGATCAGCGCCGCAGTGAAAGCCACCACTTCGGTGACTGACAGCCTGGGCAGGAAATCGAATTTGTTGTTGGCCGAGGCATGACTGATGACCATCGTCGCGCCGCCGGCCATGTCGGCCACCAGCCAGGCGATGTAGGACAGCCCGAGCACGATGACGATCATCTGCACGAACGTGGTGACTGCAACCGACCACATGCCGCCAAACAGCGTGTAGGCCAGCACTACGCCGGCACCGATGACCATGCCCCAGGCCGGCGAAATCGCATCATGCGACAGCATGTTGAACACCAGACCCAGCGCCGTGATCTGCGCCGACACCCAACCGAGGTAGGACAGCGCGATGCAGATGCTGGTCGCCAGTTCGACGCCGCGGTTGTAGCGCTGGCGATAAAAGTCGCCGATGGTCAGCAGGTTCATCCGGTACAGCGGCCGCGCGAAGAACAGGCCGAACAGGATCAGGCACAACGAAGCGCCGAGCGGGTCGGATACCAGTCCGCCCATGCCTTCCTTGACAAAGGTGGCGGAAATACCGAGCACCGTTTCGGCGCCGAACCAGGTGGCAAATACCATGGCAAAGACCACATACAGCGGCAGATGGCGACCGGCTGTAATGTAGTCGCGCGCATTGTGTACCCGTGTTGCCGCGGCGAGGCCGAGGGCGATCGACAAGACGAGATAGGCGATGACAAACCACATCAGCATTTCAGATTCCCGGGGAACTCTTTTTCCGGCGGATTATAGCTGCGGCCATCAAGCCTGTGAAAGCAGTTGCAGCGCCAGCAGGGCCGTGAGCAGCGCGGCGACGGCGGCCAGCAGCCAGTTGGTACGGCGCTGTGCCTGCAGCATTGCA
>JANNHN010000276.1:0-4009 GCA_031404395.1 Betaproteobacteria bacterium | reverse complement strand
CTGTGCAAAATACAGGTAGCGCCGATTGGCCTGGGACTCGCCGGCAAAAGCGGCTTTCAGATTTCCGTGGGTCTTGGAATTCTTGAGTTGCATAAAAACTCCTTTAAAAACAATGTGTTACATAAAATCCGTGATGCTGTTCGCCGGCCCTCGGGTACTGCCGACAGTGACTGCCAACAAAAGCGATGTACAGATGTTTAGACTAAATCTAATCTGTAGCGGGAGTTTAATTCCTCGGCAAACGGTGCGTCAACAGCCACGGCCAATCCGGTTGCGCCAGATCAAGACTCAGCGCGTCAGCAGCTTCTCAATATCCGCAAAAGTGCGGGCCACCGCGTCGGTGGTGACGGGGATGCCCAGTTGCCGCGCGATCTGCGTCGCCGAGAAAATTCCGCGCACACGCTGGCGGCCGTGCGCGTCGCGCTCCACCACCAGCGTGTGCTGGCGGCCTGCTGCTTTCAGCGTCGCCACCACATGCCCCACGGTGGCGGCACTGACATCGGCAAATTCCAGAATTTGCAATGCGGTCCGCGGCGTCATGATGTCGCGCACCTGGATTTCGCTGCGCGGCACGCCGCGTTGCACCGCCGTCTGCACCGGCTTCTCGCCGAGTACGTCGTTGGCCGTGATGACGCCATGCACCTTGCGCTCCTGATCCACAACCAGCAACAGGCGCACCCCACGCTGGATCATGCGGTGGTGTGCCTCATCGACCGGATCACTGGCAAAAATGATGACGGCGGTAACGCGCGTCAGATCGGTCATGACTTCGAGCGCGGAGCTCTCGATCCGGACACGTTCCGGGACTTTCTGCGTAGGCTGGGCGTAGCCGATCCCGGATTCGAGCGTTGTCGCCTTCAGTGGCTGGTATTCACGTGCCATGTGGACCTCCAGTCGGGCAAAAACCGCAACACCTGCGTATGCGTATCCCGCGGCAGCGGGCTACTTGGCTGTTACAGAGTGCTCCGTGCCGCCCGGGTGCAGTCGGCGGCGGGCGCGCGTATCGGCGCTGTGCCCCAGATACCGGGACAGTTCGTGCAGCGCCTGTCCGTACACTGCCCGCTTGAACTCGACAACATCCTGCGCCACCGCCCAGTAGTCATTCCACCGCCAAGCGTCGAATTCCGGCTTCTCCGAGGCGCGCAGGCAGACGTCGCAGTCGCGCCCGACCAGCCTCAGCAGGAACCAGATCTGCTTCTGCCCGCGATAGTTGCCGCGCCACTCGCGTCGCAACCAGCGCTCCGGCACCTCATAACGCAACCAGTCACGGGTGCGACCCAGCACCTGCACATGCTCAGGCTTGAGACCGACTTCCTCGTGCAACTCGCGATACATCGCCGCCTCAGGGCGCTCACCGCCCTTGATGCCGCCCTGCGGAAACTGCCACGAATGCTCGCGTACCCGCTTACCCCAGAAAACCTCGTTTTTGCAGTTGCATAAAACGATTCCGACGTTGGGGCGATAGCCATCTCGATCGATCATGGTCATCCCCGAATCTGTTGATCATATGGACTCGATTTTTTCACAAAACCCCGGGTATTGAAAGCCCGGGGTTTTCACGGGTACACGCCAGCCCCGTCGTGGCGGTTCATCGTGCGCAACCCGGCAACAAAAAGCGGGAACTCCAGCCCGTAGAGCGCTGCCAGTTCAGCGGCGCGTTGGTCGAGTTCTTCCCAGCGCAGCGGGCCCGGCGCGTCACGGAACGCAAATACGATCACATTGCCGGGTTTGCGGGCGGGCAGGCACAGTGTGCTGTCCGGAAACGCGGTCTCGATGCGTTTCAGAATGTCATTAAACTGCCGGTCGCCACCCCACAGGTTAACTACCAGCACCCCGCCCGGTGCGAGCCGGGTGCGGCAGTGCTCATAAAACTCCGGGGTGGCCAGCTCTTCGACGTGCGACTCGGCATCATAGCCGTCGACCATGATGACATCGGCCGCACCGCCGGACTGCGCCATGTGTTCGGCGCCGTCGCCCACGGTAATGCGGAACCGCGCGTCATCGGGCGGCACCAGAAAACACTGCCGGGCGATGGCCATCACCTGTGGATCAATCTCCAGTACGCGGATCTGCGTCTGCGGCATGTAGTGGTAAATGAATTTGGCCACGGAGCCGCCGCCCAGTCCGATTATCAGCACCGTACGCGGGACCGCATTGAACAGCAGGAACGCCATCATCGACCGCGTGTAAGACAATTCCAGGTCGTGCGGGCGCGCGAGGCGCATCGCGCTTTGCACCGTATCGCTGCCGATGTGCAGCGAACGCACGCCGAATTTTTCGCTGACATACACCGTCTTGGCGCCCTCTGCGGGTCCGCGCAAGCGCCACTTGGGAAGAAAACTCATGTTGTGCTTGGATATATTGCTTGTAGGGTTCTGTAGAATAAGGGTTTTTCCGGATACGGAACAGGCATGCGCGTCTCGCAATTTTTCATCTCCACACTGAAAGAAGCCCCTTCCGAAGCGGAAATCGTCAGCCACCAACTGATGCTGCGCGCCGGGTTGATCAAGCGCCTGACCAGCGGCGTGTACACCTGGATGCCGCTCGGGCTGCGCGTGCTGCGCAAGGTCGAGAACATCATCCGCGAGGAAATGAACTGCGGCGGCGCCATCGAACTGCTGATGCCCGCGGTGCAGCCTGCGGAACTGTGGCAGGAATCCACGCGCTGGGATCAATACGGCCCGGAGCTGCTGCGCATCAAGGATCGCCATCAGCGCGATTTCTGCTTCGGCCCGACGCACGAGGAAGTCGTCAGCGACGTCGTGCGCCGCGAGATCAAAAGCTATCGCCAGTTGCCGCTGAACCTGTACCAGATCCAGACCAAATTCCGCGATGAAATCCGCCCCCGTTTCGGCGTCATGCGCGGCCGCGAGTTCATCATGAAGGATGCCTATTCCTTCCACGCGAACTACGCGGATCTGCAGCGTGAATACCGCAACATGTACGACACCTACAGTCGCATCTTCACGCGGCTCGGGCTGAAATTCCGCGCAGTCGCTGCCGATACCGGGTCGATCGGCGGCACCGGATCGCACGAGTTCCATGTCCTCGCCGATTCCGGCGAGGACGCCATCGCTTACTGCCCGCAGTCGGATTACGCAGCGAATGTCGAACTGGCCGAGGCGGTAGCACCGGCAGCAGCGCGCCCCGTAGCCGCACAGCCGCTGCAAAAAGTGCCTACGCCTGGCGTAAAAACCATCGCCGAACTCTGCTCTTTCCTGAAGGTTTCCGCCGACCACACCGTGAAAGCCGTGGTCGTTGATGGCGCCGACGGCAAACCGGTGCTGTTGCTGATACGCGGCGATCATGAACTGAATCTGGTCAAGACCGGCAAACTGGCGCAGGTTCGTCTGCCCGTGACGTTTTCCACTGCGGAAATCATCCGCGCCGCGTTCGGCGCCGATCCCGGCTCGCTGGGGCCCGCGGGCTTCAGCGGAACGGTCGTTGCCGACCGCGCGGTCATGATCATGGCCGATTTCGTCATCGGTGCCAATGCCACTGATCACCACTACACCGGCGCCAATCTCGTCCGCGATTTTCCGGAGCCGGTAGTCGCCGACATCCGCAACGTCGTCACCGGCGACGCCTCGCCCGATGGCAAGGGGACGCTGGCAATCTGCCGCGGCATCGAGGTCGGCCATATATTCCAGTTGCGCACCAAATATTCCACGGCACTCAAACTGGCGTTCCTCGACGAGTCGGGGAAAAGCCAGATCATGGAAATGGGCTGCTACGGCATCGGCGTCACCCGCATCGTGGCTGCCGCGATCGAGCAGAACCATGACGAGCGCGGCATCATGTTCCCGCGGGCCATTGCGCCGTTCGATGTTGCCATCGTGCCCATCGGTTACCACAAGAGCGCACAGGTCAAAGCCGCCGCCGATCAGTTGTATGCCGAACTGGTCGCCGGGGGCATTGACGTGCTGCTCGACAACCGCGACGAACGCCCTGGCGCGATGTTCGCCGACATGGAACTGATCGGCGTGCCGCACCGCGTCGTCATCGGCGA
>JANNHN010000275.1:0-5503 GCA_031404395.1 Betaproteobacteria bacterium | reverse complement strand
GGCACCGGCAACATGGAAATCCATCTTGACCGGCGCATGTACGAGAAACGGATTTTCCCGGCAATCAACGTCAACCGCTCCGGCACACGCCGCGAGGAATTGCTGATTCCCAAGGAAGTGCTGCAGAAAATCTGGGTCTTGCGCAAGCTGCTCTACCCGATGGACGAACTCGAAGCGACCGACTTCCTGCTCGACAAGGTTCGCGCCACCAAAAACAATGCGGATTTCTTTGATTCGATGCGGCGCGGGTAGGCTGTTCCGCTGAACGCCGCCGGTCATGCGCCGAATTGGCGCCCCGGGCAGCGCCCCTTGCTCAGACAGGTCAAATCCAAGATAATCGCGGGTTTCCCGCCCGGTGCGGGCACCTTGCTCAGGATATCGCCATGAAAGCTGACGTACACCCGGAATACCTTGAAATTTCAGTCACTTGCAGCTGCGGCAACAAGTGGCAAACACGCTCGACCATGGGCAAGAACCTGAGCGTCGAGGTCTGCTCAGAATGCCATCCGTTCTATACCGGCAAGCAAAAAACTCTGGACACTGCCGGTCGCATCGAGAAATTCAACCAGAAATACGGCAAAAAAACGCCAGGCAAACCCAAGGCCGTGGCAGCCTGATGCGCTTGGCAGTCTGCAACAGGGCAGCCCAGAGGGCTGCCCTTTGTTTTGCCCACCAGCCGGCCGCCTTAAAAACCTGATTTCAAGAACTCTGGAGTCCTGCAAATGAAAGCGTTTCGTATCGCCGTCATCCCCGGTGACGGCATCGGCAAGGAAGTCATGCCCGAAGGGCTGCGCGTGCTGGAAGCCGTCGGCCGCAAATTCGGCATTCAATGGAAATTCGATGAACTCGACTGGAGCTGCGACTACCACGCCAAACACGGCCGCATGATGCCCGAGGATGGTCTCGAGCAACTGAAGAAACACGACTCCGTCTATTTCGGCGCGGTGGGCTGGCCGGCGATGCTGCCCGACCACATCTCACTGTGGGGTCTGCTGATTCCCTTCCGCCGCGGCTATGACCAGTACGTCAACCTGCGACCGGTGCGCCTGATGCCCGGCATGAAATGCCCGCTCGCCGACCGCAAGCCCGGCGACATTGATTTCTGGGTAGTGCGCGAGAACAGCGAAGGCGAATATTCCTCGGTGGGCGGCCGCATGTACGGCGGCACCGACCGCGAATTCGTCACGCAACAGGCCATCTTCTCCCGCGTGGGCGTCGACCGCATCCTCAAGTTCGCCTACGAACTGGCCAATAAACGCCCCAAGAAACATCTGACTTCAGCCACCAAATCGAACGGCATCTCGATCTCGATGCCGTACTGGGATGAGCGCGTCAAGGAAATGGCCGCGAAATATCCTGGCGTCAAAACCGATCAGTACCACATCGATATCCTGTCCGCGCATTTCGTCATGCACCCGGACTGGTTCGATGTCGTAGTCGCCTCCAACCTGTTTGGCGACATCCTGTCCGACCTAGGCCCCGCCGCGACCGGCACCATCGGCATTGCGCCGTCGGCCAACATGAATCCGGAACGCCTGTTCCCGTCGCTGTTCGAGCCGGTACACGGCTCGGCGCCGGACATCTACGGCAAAAAAATCGCCAATCCCGTGGGCATGATCTGGGCCGGCGCGATGATGCTCGACCACCTCGGCTGCCCGGAAGCCGGCGCTGCAGTGGTCAAGGCGATTGAAGCCGTGCTGCGCGAGGGGCCGAAAACGCCGGATCTCGGCGGCAAAGCCAGCACCGCGGATCTCGGCAAAGCCGTCGCCGAAGCAATCTAGTTCTGGTTCAGTAAGCAGCCACCGCGCCGTCGCTGCGCGGATCATCCCCGCCCTCAAGAACGCCGTCGGCATGCCGGATGATCATCCCGGCATGACCAACGTTTTCATCGTACGCACCGATGATCTCGACATCGTGGCCGCGCTCGCTCAACTCGCGCACGACGCCGGCATCGAATCGTGACTCCAGTTTCAGCGTTTCGCTGGTCTGCCCCCAGGTGCGGCCGAGCAGCCAGCGCGCCGCGATGAAAATCGTCGGTGCCTGCTTTCGCGATACGGCGCAACCGCCATGCCACGGATCGAGTTAATCATTTCCCGCCCCGCTTGCCCTTGCCTGCGTTCGACTTCGCCGCCACGGTGCCATGAGCAGACCAAAAACGATCAGGACGCTCCCCATCACCCAGCGCGTGCGCTCGCGGGCGCGACTGCGAACTTCGCGTTTGACGAATTCCTCGCCCCTGCGCATTTCGTTATAGGACTGCAGGAAGGATGAGATGCGGCGCACATCAGTGTCGGTGATCCCCTCGCCCTGCCAGCGGCTCTTCACTTCTTTCTCGTTCAACCGCTCCGCCTGCTGCCGGTAGCGCTCGGCGTGGTGCTCGGCATCGCCGTAGACCTCGAGCTCCAGCTCGCGCAGGTAGAACCCGCGCACGCCCGGCGCCATGTACTCGACACTGTCCAGTAGCGGCTGATCGGCGCGCGGTGCGATCATCAGCCACGCACCCGAAGCGATGAACAGCGCGGTCACGATAACGCGAGTGGCGCGAGCGACCGGTCGTACTTTCCGCCAGCCGCCATTCAGCATCGGCCACAGCAAGCCCGCCAGCGCGAGCGCAACGCCGAAGACACACACCATGGCGCTGCCGGTAGGCAGGTCCCATGCATACGACATCACCAGTCCCGCGAGACTCGCCGCCGCACCCACTACCCAGCCGATTGCGAGTTGCCGCGCAACGCCGTCCGCGTAGATTACGCCGACCGCGGCTGGCACGATGAGGAACGAGAACACCAGCAGCACGCCGGCAAGCGCGACTGAACTTGTCACCACGATGCCGAAACAGGCATAGAAGAGAAAATCCCACAGCCAGCCGCGCCAGCCCTCGCCCGGATCAGCAAGTCGCGCACGCGCCGCCCACAGCACCGCTCCGATCAGGATATAGAGTGGCGTCACTGCCAACAGATCATCGACGCCGGTGGTGAGGATATTTCCGGTGAGCATCTGCTTGATGTGTTCGGTACCCTGCGGCGCTTTTTCCACCAGCAGGAATGCCGCCGCGGCGGCGACCACGTAGATCACGCCGATCAGCGCTTCCTGCGGGATGCGCCCCGACCACTTGCGGGTAGCAGCAAGCAGCATCGCGGCGACGAGCGTGAACAGCAGGGAGTAGGCGTATGAGCCCTGGCTGTTGATCGGGTGACCGAGCATGAAGGCAACGGTCGCGCCGAGCGCGGCGATTTGCGCCAGCGCGAGATCCACGAAAATGATGTTGCGCGCCAGCACGTGGAGTCCCAGATAGGTATGGATCCCAGTCAGCACCAACGCCACCAGGAACGGCAACCACAACAAGCTCAATGCCTCAGTCATGCGAAACGCGCAGCCCGATCATTTTATGGCGCTTGCCAGAACATCGGCGTTGTAGTCGAACAGCGATAGATAATCCTTTGCCTGGGGCACCGCGCCCACGCTGGCTGCGAGCAGCACCACTTTAGCGCCGGTCTTTGCGGCGAGAAAATCGGCGTCCCTGGCCGGCTCGTGCGGCTGGCGCACGATGATCCTGATCTGCTGTTTTTCAATGAGTTTCATCAGTCCAGCCAGGTGTGATGGCGTGGCCGGGATACCGGGCCTGGGCTCGATGTAGCCGGCGATATTGAGCCGGAAGCGCCGCGCGTAATAGGACCAGGTGTTGTGATAGGCGATCATCGGCTTGCCCTGCGCTGGCGCCAGTTTTTTCTCCCACTCGGCAACCTTGGCGCTCAACCGGCTGAGGAACGCGAGGCGCTCACTCTCGTAATACCTGGCGTTGGCGGGATCGTTGCGCGCCAGCGCCTCCAGTATGGTGCCGGTGATGATTTCGGCGTTGGCGGGATCGAGCCAGTAATGCGGATTGCCGCTGCCGTGCGCGTGCCCGCCGGCGGGGCCGATCTGGGTGCTGCGCGCGTCAAGCAGCGCGATGGCGAACGAGCAGTCCACATAGCCCGCGCCGCCACGCCGCAGTTCCGGCCGCTGCGCCTGCGCCGTGAGCTTGTCGAGCCACAAATCATAGTCCGCGCCCACCCGCAGCAGCAGCCTCGCGTCCCTGATGCGGCTGAGGTCCTGCGGCTTGGGCTGATATTCCTCGGCGTTGGCGTTGGGCGGCACGATGTGTGTAACGCTCACGCGCCCTCCTCCCACTGCTTCGGCGAGACTTTTCAGATCGGTGGTGGTGGCGACGATGCGCAGCCGTTCCCCGGCGGTAGCGGCCCCAGCGCACAACAGCGCCGCAACCAGCGATATCCATTCCCAGCGTTTCATGGCCGATAAAAAACAGCGCGGGGCTGCTGGCGCAGCCCCGCGCGAGGTAAACCAGGCTCTACTTCTTAGCAACCCACAGGCTCTTGGGTATCAGGCAATGCACGTTCTTATCCGCGCCCGATACATTGCCCACCCTGCAGTCCATCGCGGCGCTGGCGAGGCCGTAGGCATCCAGTCGTGCGATGCCTTTTTCGCCCTCCAGTCGTTTGATCATGGCACGCGAGGCGTCGTCCATCGCACGGTTAAGATCGGCGTCCCTGGCGTGGGTGACGTAATACTTCGCGGTGTCCCTGTCCGGCCGCTCCATGTCCTCCTTGCCCTTGACATCCTTGGGATTGAGACAGTGGATGCCCTTTTTGATGTTCACCACCTGCGAGATGCGGCAATCCGAAACCTTGGTCATCAGTTTCGCCGCTTCGTCCGCCGGCAGCCTGCGCTGCCCGACAAGGAATTTCACGGTCTGCTCCTTGACGAAATCGAACGCCTTGTTGAGGTCCTGGTCGAAGCCCATGGTGATCCACGACTTCGGCGTTTCGATGCGCGGAAAATCGATGTTCATGTTCTTGAGCACCTCGACCGTGACCGTGAGTTCCTTGTAAGCAGTCTCCAACGCAGTCAGGTTGACTTCGCCGTTGCCCTGCGCGGCGTGCGAGTCGCCGGTCCACAGCAATGCACCGGGCACATGCACCGGAACATACAACGCAGTGCCTTCGGTGAAATCGCGGATGTCCATGTTGCCGGCGTATTCGCCCGGCGGCACCGAGCTGTACTGCCCCGGCTCCTTGCGCGCCACGCCCAGCGTTCCCGGAAACGGCCGCAGGGGAATCAACACGCCCGGGATGAACTCCGTCACCTTGCGGTCCCAGTCAAGATAGAGATACTTCACCTGCCCGTCCTGATACTCCTTGGGAAACTGCCCGAACATGCCGGGCACGTTAAAGTTGGTGGCGTAGGCGCGCGGCACGATCTTGTCGAGCCTGACCTTCAGCACGTCACCCGGCTCGGCGCCGTTGATATAGATCGGACCGGTCACGGTATGCGGGCCGCGTCCCGGATGATCGGTGCGCAGCTTCTTGATCTCCTCAATGGTCTTGCCCGGCACGACCTGGTTATGCGAATGCATCATGGTTTCGATCACGATGGTGTCGCCCGAATCGACTGTGAGGACGGGCGGCTGCGCGTTGTTGAACCAACCCCACTGCGCTGTTTCCGG
>JANNHN010000274.1:0-2790 GCA_031404395.1 Betaproteobacteria bacterium | reverse complement strand
CTTGGGGGGCGACGCGATATTTGTCGTAGAGCACGCCGTCGGCGAACAGCGCCGCGATGTCGGCATCCTGATAGTCGAGACCGCGCACAGTTTCTTCGGTGTGCTGGCCCAGCCACGGCGCGGGCTGGCGGATCGCGGCCAGCTCGCCGCTGGATTTCACCGGGATGCCCAGAGATTTCATGCGGCCGATTTTGGGATGATCCAGTTCGACCACCATGTTGCGCGCCTTGATGTGCGGATCATCGAGTATCTGTGCATAGGTATAAACCGGCCCGCCCGGCACCTGCGCCGCATCGAGTTTCTCCACCCAGTGTGCGGTGGGTTGAGTGGCAAAGACTTTTTCAATTTCTACTTCCAGCACATCGATGTTTTTCAGCCGCGAGGGCAGATCCCTGAAACGCGGATCGGTCAGCCATTCCGGTTTGTTGCAGGTGATGGTGCAGAAATTGTTCCATAGCTTGTTGTTGTTGGCGCCGACGGTGACATAACCGTCTTTGGTTTTGTAAGCCTGGTAGGGTGTCGAGCGGCGGTGGCGCGTGCCGGTGGCCTGCGGCTCTTCGCCGCCGCCGAAATACGCGCCGGATTCCCAGTGCGACCACGCCAACCCGGCTTCGAGCAGCGAGGTTTCGACATACTGGCCGCGGCCCGAGCGTAGCTTGCCGATGTAGGCGCCGAGGATGGAATAGAGCGCGGTGACGCCGCTGGCGATGTCGTTCATGGCGATGCCGACCTTGGCCGGACGCCCTCCCGGATAGCCGGTCATCATCATGATGCCCGACATGCCCTGCGCGACGATATCGAAGCCGCCCTTGTGGCCGTAGGGGCCGGTCTGACCGAAGCCGGACATCGAGGCGTAGATCACGCCGGGATTGAAGGCGCTGATGGTCTGGTAATCAATGCCGAGTTTTTTGACCACGCCGGGGCGGAAATTCTCGGTGATGATGTCGGCCTTGGCCGCCAGCTTCATGAAGATTGCCTTGCCGCGCGGATCTTTCATGTTGATGCCGATGCTTTTTTTGTTGCGGTTCAACACGGCGAAGCAGTACGACTCGCCGTTGATCTTGGGCTCGAAGCGCCGCGAGCCGTCGCCTTCGGGAAAATTTTCGACCTTGATCACGTCCGCGCCCATGTCGCCGAGGACCATGGTGCAGTAGGGGCCGGCCATCACGGTGCTGAGATCCAGCACGGTAACGCCTTCGAGGGGTAATGCCATCAGTGAACTCCAGTTGGAATGTGGCGCTGCGTCAAACGGTACCGCCGGGGATGGGAACAGCGGGCATTTTATCCTGCGCGGGCGTTGCCCGGAAATCATCATTGATCGACGGGGAGTTTTGCGTGGATAATGTCCCCGTGGCACACTAATTACAACGAGGAGAAAAGATCGTGAAAACAATATTTCGCCCGCTTCTTGCGGCGTCCCTTGCCGTGTCGGCAGGGATGCTGGCTCTGTCCCTGACCGCGGTGGCGCAGAGTTACCCGACAAAACCCGTGCGTGTGGTGATCGTATTTCCGCCGGGTGGCTCCAATGACATCGTGGGACGGATCGTTTTCCAGAAGGTGTCGAGCATCACGGGCCAGCAGTTCATCATCGATAACCGGGGCGGCGCTGCCGGTTCGATCGGTTCCGACATCGTGGCGAAAAGTCCTGCTGACGGTTACACCATCATGGTGCAGTCCACCACCCATGTGGCCAACGCGCATCTCTACAAAAAACTCCCGTACGACGTACTGAAGGATTTCATCGGCGTGACGACGCTGGCGCGCCAGGTCGGCATGCTGGTGGTACACCCGTCGTTGCCGGTCAAAACGGGCAAGGAATTCATTGCGCTGGCGAAGAAGCGTCCGGGAGAAGTGATTTACGGATCAGCCGGCAACGGCAGTTACGTACATCTTTCAATGGCGCTGATGGCCTCCATGTCGGGCATCAAAATGATCCATGTGCCGTACAAGGGCGGCGGTCCTTCTGGGGCAGCGCTGGTTGCCGGAGAGACGCAGGCCCAGTTGGCGACCATTGGATCGCTGATACCTCACCTCCAGTCGAAGCGTGTCCGGCCGCTGGGTGTGAGTTCCGATAAGCGGACAACACAGTTCCCGGATGTGCCGGCGATCGCGGAGTTCGTGCCGGGTTACGAGTTCACCGCGTGGGTTGGCTGCCTTGCGCCGGCAGGCACACCCAGGCCCATTGTCGATGCGCTGAATGCAGCGCTCGCCAAGGCGCTGGCGGATCCTGATGTGGCAGCCAAGCTTTCCGCGCAAACACTCGATCCCATGCACATGACGCCGGAGCAGTTTGCGGCACGCATCAAAACGGATTACGACAAGTACGCAAAAGTCGTCAAAGAGAGCGGGGCGCGGGTCGATTGATCATCGTCTGGACTGTATGTCGAAAAAGCCGGCGGTGACGCCGGCTTTTTGTTTTTTTCGTCATTGAAGCGGCGCGGCAATATGCGGATAATTTGTCCCTGTCTGTCACCCGTGCCGATTGCCCACTGGAGAAATTCATGACTGCCTTGCTCAACCGCGCATGCCTTGCGCTTGCTGTCCTGCTGTTCCTGCCGGTAATCGCGCCGGCGCAGACCTATCCCGCCAAAACCGTGCGCGTGGTGATTCCTTGGCCGCCGGGCGGATCCAACGACATCGTCGGGCGGTTGGTGCTGCAGAAAATGAGCGAGTCCCTGAAGCAGCAGTTCATCGTCGATAACCGGCCGGGGGCGGCAGGGTCCATCGGCGCGGAGGTGGTGGCGAAGGCGGCGCCGGACGGTTACACGCTGATGGTGCATTCGACGACGC
>JANNHN010000273.1:0-4301 GCA_031404395.1 Betaproteobacteria bacterium | reverse complement strand
ATCCCCGTGGACGGCTCGGACAACTCGGTCCGGGCGGTTCAGTTTTTGATGAAACAGGCAGGCAATTCCAGGGAGCCGCTCGAGATCCATCTGCTCAATGTGCAGCATCCGTTTCCCGGCACCATCAAGGGCGTGGCGGATCAGGCCAAGCAGTATCACCACGATGAAGGCATGAAAGCGCTGGCCAATGCGCGCAAGCTGCTGGACAATGCCAAAGTGAAGTACACCTACCATATCGGCGTCGGTGAGGTGGGCGAGACGGTTGCACACTTCGTCAATGAATTGAAATGCGACCAGGTGGTGATGGGTACGCGCGGCATGAGTTCCGTCGCCAACATGGTGCTGGGCTCGGCGGCAACCCAAGTGCTGCATCTGGTTCAGGTGCCGGTGTTGCTGGTGAAATAATTCGCGGAATAGCGGAAGTGGGCGTATGGTGAAAACTTAACTGCGGTCAATTCTTTCGCCCGGCTTCTTGCGGAACAATGAGGCGTTACGACGTTCTAACAAAAGTTGGGCTGCGGCAGTTGCCGCGGGTAAAACTCAGCACCCGTCGTTCCATCAATAACAGGAGGAGTCACATGAAAATTCAACAAACATTGTTGCCGCTGGTTGCCGCCTTGGGTCTGGTTGTTGCATCCGGACCTGTCGCAGCATGGGAGCCCACCAAGTCGGTCGAATTCATCATTCCGGCGGGCACGGGCGGCGGCGCCGACCAGATGGCGCGCCTGATGCAGGGCATCGTCGCCAAGCACAACCTGATGAAACAGGCGCTGATTCCCGTCAACAAGTCGGGTGGCGCTGGTGCGGAAGGTTTTCTCGAGGTGAAGGCAGCGAAGGGTGATCCGCACAAGATCATCATCACGCTGTCCAATCTGTTCACGACCCCGATGGCGACCGGCGTGCCCTTCAACTGGAAAGATCTGACCCCCGTGGCGATGCTGTCCCTGGACCAGTTCGTGATGTGGGTGAATGACGAAGATCCCTACAAGACAGCCAAGGAATATCTGGATGCGGTGAAAAAAAGCGGCCCCAATACCTTCAAGATGGGCGGCACCGGCTCCAAGCAGGAAGACCAGATCGTCACCGCGGCGATCGAAAAAGCGGCCGGCGTCAAGTTCACCTACATCCCGTTCAAGGGCGGTGGTGCAGTGGCGACCCAGCTGGTCGGCAAGCACATCAATTCCAGCGTGAACAATCCGATCGAGGCGGTGGCACAGTGGCGCGCCGGCAAGCTGCGCGCGCTGTGCGTGTTTGATGACGTGCGCTTGCCGTACAAGAACAAGGTCACTGAGACCCAATCCTGGGGTGATATTCCAACCTGCAAGGAAGCCGGCATCCCGACGGACTACGTGATGCTGCGCGGCATCTTCATGCCGGCTGGAGTATCGCCGGATGTGGTCAGTTTTTACACAGACCTGTTCGACAAGATCCGCGCAACGCCGGAATGGAAGAAGTTCATGGAAGACGGCGCTTTCAACCAGACCGCCCTGACCGGCAAGGCTTATGCCGACTGGGTGGCCAAGGCGGAAACGCTGCATTATGGTCTGATGAAAGACGCCGGATTCCTGGCGAAGTAACCCTGGTTGTTCTGCATGGGAGCTGCGGGCCGGTTTACGGCCCGCAGCTTCAGTCTTGTCGAGGCCGACGGGCATGACCGGTTTTTGAAATATTTCCTATAAGCGCTGAATCTGATGAATGACAAGCAAAATTCTGGTGAGCTTGCCCGCCCGGGCATTTCAGTGCGGGCGGCGGAGATTGCCGTGGCGTTGATAATTCTGGGTCTGGGCGGATTGGTCGTTTATGACAGCGCCCGGCTGGGCTTTCGCTGGGTCGAGGATGGCCCGCAGGCCGGCTATTTTCCGTTTTATATCGGCGTTTTCATCTGTATCTCGAGCCTGATCACGCTGGGCCAGGTGCTGTTCGGCAGGACACGCAGCGAGCACAAGGTGTTCGTCGAATGGGCGCCGCTCAAGATGGTGTTGTCGGTGCTGCTGCCCGCTGCCGTCTTTGTGCTGGGCATCCAGGTGATCGGCATTTATGTCGCGGCTGCCGCCTACATCGCGGTGTTCATGGTCTGGCTCGGCAAATACGACTGGGGCAAGAGCGTGTTCCTGGGCATCGCGGTCAGTGTCGTGACATTCATGATGTTTGAAGTATGGTTCAAGGTTCCGTTGTTCAAGGGCGCGTATAACCCCTTGGGCTTCATCGGTTACTGACCGGTGGTATTGACCGTTTAAAGGGGATTGGCAGTTGGAAGAAATCAATGCGCTGTTCCACGGGTTCTCGGTTGCGCTGACGCCGTTCAACCTGCTGCTGATGTTCATCGGCGTTACTCTGGGCGTCATCATCGGCGTGCTGCCGGGGCTGGGCGGCGCCAACGGCATCGCGATTCTGCTGCCGCTGACCTTCACGATGCCGCCGACCTCTGCGGTGATCATGCTCTCCTGCATCTATTGGGGGGCGCTGTTCGGCGGCGCGATCACCTCCATCCTGTTCAACATTCCGGGTGAGCCGTGGTCGGTGGCGACCACGTTTGACGGTTATCCGATGGCGCAGCAGGGCAAGGCCGGCGAGGCGCTGACCACGGCATTTACATCTTCGTTCGTCGGCGCGTTTTTCGCGGTGGTGATGATCACCTTCCTCGCGCCGCTGGTTGCAAAATTCGCGCTCCAGTTCGGTCCGCCGGAATTTTTCTCGGTATTTTTTCTGACCTTCTGCAGTTTCATCGGCATGGGCAAGGAGCCGCCGTTCAAGATCGTCGCAGCGATGATGCTCGGCTTTGCGCTGGCCGCGGTGGGCATCGATACCGTGACGGGGCAGCTGCGGCTGATTTTCGGCTGGTATGAATTGATGCGCGGTTTTGACTTCCTGATTGCGGTGATCGGCCTGTTCGGCATCGGCGAAATCCTGCTGTCGATGGAAGAGGGACTATCGTTCTCCGGGCGCGCCGCCAAAATCAACATGCGGATTGTCATTGAAACCTGGAAAAAGCTGCCGAAATACTGGCTGACCTCGCTGCGCAGCTGCATCATCGGCTGCTGGATGGGCATTACGCCGGGCGGCGCCACGCCGGCATCGTTCATGAGCTACGGCATTGCCAAACGCATGTCGCCGGACGGGGCCAAGTTCGGCACCGGCATAGCGGAGGGCGTGATTGCGCCGGAAACGGCGGCGCATGCCGCCGGTACGGCTGCGTTGCTGCCGATGCTTTCGCTGGGCATCCCGGGTTCGCCGACGGCCGCCGTATTGCTGGGCGGCCTGCTGATCTGGGGCTTGCAGCCGGGGCCGCTGCTGTTCGTCGAGCAGAAGGATTTCGTCTGGGGCCTGATTGCCAGCATGTACCTGGGTAACATCGCCGGACTGATCATCGTGCTGACCTGCGTGCCGTTGTTCGCGGCCATCCTGCGGGTGCCCTTCTCGATCATCGCGCCGGTGATCATTGTCATCTGCGCGATCGGCGCCTACACGGTGCACAACGCCATGCTCGATATCTGGCTCATGCTGTTGTTCGGCGTGGTGGGTTACGCGTTCAAGAAATTGTCCTATCCGATGGCGCCGCTGGTGCTGGCGCTGGTGCTGGGCGACCAGGCTGAAAGCGCGTTCCGGCAATCAATGCTGATTTCGCAGGGCGACGTTCGCGTGTTCTTTTCCAATTGGCTGGTCGGCAGCATCATGGGACTGGGACTGTTGCTGCTGGTCTGGCCGTTCATCGGCAAGCTGAAGGTTGCGTTGCGCAAGAGCGCGGCATAAGCTCGACGTGCGGGTTGAACCTTCCCGCGGCTGAACCGGACGTGCGGGTTGAAGCTTCCCGCGGATAAGTTGGACGTGCGGGTTGAAACTCCCCCGCGGCCTGTCAGGACTCGCGGGTCAAGTCTTGCTGCAGCTCTAACCGGCGGCCTGACTTATGAAAACTCTGAACAAGTGGATTCCGCTCAGGGTTCGACAAGCTCACCACGAACGGAATCAACAACTTGCCGTTCGTCCTGAGCCTGTCGAAGGACTTGTTCAGAGTTTCCTTACTTCTTTTTCGCGGCTGTCGGATTCAGGCTGGTGATGCGGCCGCTTTCAGTGCCGGCGGTTTCATCGATGACGGCATTGATCAGCGTGGGTTTGCGCGAGCGGACGGCTTCTTCCACGGCCTTGCGCAGCTCGGCCGGGGTCGTGGCATGCACGCCCACGCCGCCGAAGGCCTCCATCAGCTTGTCGTAGCGCGCACCCTTGACGAACACGGTGGGCGCCACATCCGGGCCGCCGGTCGGATTGACGTCGGTGCCGCGGTAGACGCCGTTGTTGTTGAAGAC
>JANNHN010000272.1:0-2341 GCA_031404395.1 Betaproteobacteria bacterium | reverse complement strand
GATTTCATCACCGTGCCTTTCGGCGGCGCCGGCCCGGCGGTGGGCGCAGTGGTCGGCAATCAGGTGCAGATCGGCTGCACGGCGCTGCCGCCGACGACGCCGCACATCAAGGCCGGCAGGTTGCGCGCCATTGCGGTGACCAGTGCGAAACGTTCCGGCGCCATTGACCAGGTGCCGACGCTGGCCGAAGCCGGTTTCAAAGGCCAGGAATCCGACACGCTGCAGGGTTTGCTGGTGCCGGCAGGCACGCCGAAAGCGGTGATCGCCAGGCTGCATGGACAGGTAACCAAGATGATTGCCGTCAAGGATTTCAGGGATCGCGTCGAGGGGCTGGGTTTCGACATCAACGGCAGTTCGCCGGCCGAGTTCACTGCGCAGATCAAGGTCGAAGTGGCCAAGTGGACCAAGGTCGTCAAGGCAGCGGGCCTGACGGTGAATTGAACGCAGCTCGCCGGCGCGTGCGGGCCGCGCCGTTACGGAACACCGGTGTAAACCAGGGGAGGGTTCCATGAATCAGACGCGATGGATGGCGGTATTGCTGGCGTTCGCACTGGTGTCGCAGGCTGCAGCGCAGGAATGGCCCACGAAGACGGTGCGCATGGTGGTGCCGTGGCCTCCCGGCGGCGGCACCGACATTGCGGCGCGGCCGCTGGCGGCCCGGATGGGAGAAATGCTCGGCCAGCAATTCATTATCGATAATCGCGGCGGCGCCAACGGCCTCATTGGCACTGATGTGGTGGCGAAGTCACCGGGCGACGGCTACACGGTGCTGATGCATACCATGAGTTCCCACGTGCTCAACACCAGCTATTACCCGAAGCTGCCTTATAACCCCGAGCGCGATCTTGCACCGGTGACGTTTGCCGGCAAGGTGCCGTTGCTGCTGTACGTGCATCCTTCATTTCCCGCAAAAACTGTGCGTGATGTGGTTGCCGCGGCGCGCGCCCGTCCCGATGAGGTGCAATACGCGTCGTTTGCGCCGGGCAGCCCTTCGCATTTTGCCGGCGCGCTGCTGGCGCTGAAAACCGGTACCCGGATGATCCACGTGCCGTACAAGGGCGGCGGGCCGGCGATGGCGGCCATGCTCGGCGGCGAAGCCTATCTGCACTTCGGCGGCATTGCGGTGGGCTTGCCGCATGTGAAGGCTGGCAAGATTCGCGCGATTGCCGTGTCGTCCGGCGAGCGCTCGCAACAGGTTCCCGATATTCCGACGGTCGCCGAATCGCTGGGTACCTCCGACTATGACGTGTCGGTGACTTACGGCATTCTGTTGCCCGCCACGACACCAAAACCGCTGCTTGACCGCATCTACCAGGCGTTTGCCGCGGCGCTGAACTCGAAGGAGTACAAGGCGCGCCTGAAGGCAGTGGCTACCGATGAGACGCCGGCAGTGCCGCCCGCGGAACTGGGACAGTGGCTGAAGCAGGAAACTGCGCGCTGGGGCGAAATCGTCAAGAGTACCGGCATCCGCGCCGAATGATCCGGCGCGAGCATCTTGCGCATCATTGATATCCGCGAAACCGCAGTCGCGCTGAATTCCAGCCTGCGCAACGCGGTATTCGATTTCAGTGAAATGACGACGTCGGTCGTCGCCGTGGTCACCGACGTGGTGCGCAACGGCAAACCGGTCACCGGTTTTGCGTTCAATTCCACCGGACGTTACGCCTGCGGCGCGCAGATGCGGGCGCGCCTCATACCGCGCATCCTCAAGGCCGATCCGGAATCGTTGTTGAATGCAGAAGGTGACAATCTCGACCCGGAAAAAATTCTCGCCTGCATGATGCAGCGTGAAAAACCCGGCGGGCACACCGAACGCTCGGTGGCCATCGGCACCATCGAAGTGGCCTGCTGGGACGCCGTGGCGAAAATTGCCGATCTGCCGCTGCATGCGGTGATTGCTAAAATATACAATAAAAACAATAAGTTACATAAAGTCCCTTGCTACGTCGGCGGCGGCTGGTACGAACCTGGCAAGGGCATCCCCGAACTGCTGGACGAAATCCGCAGCCGGCTGGCGCAGGGTTATCGCACCATGAAAATCAAGGTCGGCGGCGTGTCGATTGCGGAAGACATCGCGCGCGTCGAAGCGGCGCTGCAAGTCGTCGGCGCGAGCAACTGCCTCGCGGTCGATGCCAACGCCGGATTCAATCGTGAGCGCGCGCTGGCCTACGCCAAAGCGCTGGCGCCGTACCGGCTGCGCTGGTTCGAGGAGCCGACCGATCCGCTGGATTTTGCGCTGCTCGCTGAAGTCGCGGCGATTTACGATGCGCCGATCGGCACCGGCGAAAATCTGTTTTCTACGCAGGACGTGCGCAACCTGGTGACCTTCGGCGGCTTGCGT
>JANNHN010000271.1:0-2359 GCA_031404395.1 Betaproteobacteria bacterium | reverse complement strand
GCGCAAAGACTTGCAATGAGTATCAATCGTTTTATGGCGCGTTTCCTTGTGTTGGTACGCAATTTCAGTAACGGGCGTAAATGGAATGGCGACCGCTCTTGTCCACCAGCAGTACGTTGTAACGGACGGCCTTGTCTGATTCCATACCGGGCGAGCCTTGCGGCATGCCCGGCACAGCGAGCCCCGCCGCAATCGGCCGTTCGGCGAGCAGGCGTTTGATTTCGCGCGCCGGTACATGGCCTTCGATGGCATAACCGTCCACCACGGCGGTATGGCAGCCGCCGAGTACGTCGGGGATGCCGTGGCGACGGCGCATTGGGCCGGTATCTTCTACAGGGACTGGCTTCACACGGAAGCCGTTGGCGCGCAGATGATCCATCCACGCGCCGCAGCAGCCTCAGGTGGGGTTGAGGTAAACCGTCACCAGCGATGACTGTGCGGCGATCGCCGTGCCTGATACCACACCAGCGGCGAGTGCCAGTATGAAAGTCCTTCTGCTTGTCATGTCTATTACTCCATTTTGATGGCGCAAGAGGCGACCAGTCCACTGCTTACTTTAACAGTGCTTCGAACGACTGTGGGGTGAAGCCTTGCATGCGCTTGTCTCCCACGGAGATCAGTGGCACACCGTTGCTGTTCAGGGCACGGAAATTCGTGAGGTTCGTCGCCGATTCTTCGATATCGTATTCGACGTAGCTGAACTGATGGCGCTTGAAATACGCGCGTGCTTTGTGGCAGTACGGGCACCAGCGGGTGCTGTACATGATCACGGGGCTCGGTGTATTGACCGTGTCCCTCCACTGACCACAGCCTGGATAAATATTCCCTGGCGGCGGGCAGTCCCCCCCCAGGGCAGGCTTGCCAACAGCAAACCCGTCAGAGGGTAAAATCGCTTCCTGGCGCCAGCATGAAAGTTGCGGAAAAAGACAATGATTCGGGTCATCGGTTCTCGCCTTGCCTGCTTTTTTTCCCACGCTACGCCGCTACCGGCACTCATTCCGTACGCAAAGACACACAGCTGGTTTCAATCTGCACATTACGTGCCGTCGTTGTCACTCAACGCGGGACCTGTTTGAGAGTTACCTCGCGCTGCGCCTTTTGAATTTCCTGCGGCCAGGATGACTTGATGTAGGCCAGTACTGACCAGATGTTCTCATCGGAGAGCGTCCCGCCGAATGCAGGCATGTCGCTCTCGTATTTCGGCGGCGCGTACTTGCCCGGAACCAGCCCGTGTTTCGTGATACCGAACAGCATGGCATCCGGGTGATGCCAGGTATGCCCGGATGCGTTGTGCGGCGGCGCGGGCATGCGACCGCTCGGGAGCTTCTCCTGCCAGTTCGGCTGGCCTTCGAGGCGCGTGCCATGGCACGATGCACACCGACCGGCGTATACGGATCTGCCCAGCGCAACCTGTTGTGGATTTTCTGGATCGGCCACCGACTTTTCATCCGTCCGCAACGCGATGATAATTGCGCCCACGAGAAACGCAAAGGCGGCACCCAGCAATCCGACGCCAATCCTGTTACGCAGGTCGAGCGAGGTCTTACTTGACAACCGCGGCATGGGCCACGCTCCTTTCTGCGGCGCACGCACAGACCGCAGCAACCATGGCTGATGCTGCTGTACTTGCGCTCAACCGTGTATTCATCGTGCATCGTGGATGAGAACCGCCTACGTTAGCAAGTCGTCGAACGGCCACGAACCGAAACTCTGGCAAGACGGGGAGGCTTTGTTCCCATCATGACTTTCCCGGGAATGATTCGGGCAGAACGAGCTTGGCGCCGCGGGCCGGAGCCTCGTATGCGATTTTCCAGCGTCCGTCTTCGACGACCCAATACTGGCGCTTGCGCGTCCGCTGCGTGAGGTTGTTCGAGCGGTAATCCTGGTCGAACGTGACGGCCATCAAGTCCTGTTTTCCCGGACTGCGGAATACGCTCACGTTTTCCAGTGTGACCTTGATCCAGGTTTTTGCCGCGTTGACCCGCCGTTTGTGTTCCTGCCAGGCGGCGATGTCCATCCCATCCGAGCGGAAGTCGCGCGCGTAATGCGACAAATATTCTCCAGTGTTCAGGCTCTCCCAGTCGGAGCGCCACGTTTGGAATTGCAGCATGAACGCATCGCGTTCGGTGCGCCAGACCGCGGGCGTCAGCCATTCCACGCGTTCCGTAATGATCACCGGCGTGATGCCCGGCTGCACGTTTTTGCCGAGATTCTCGATGTCCGGATTCGCCAGCGCGATGCAGCCGTCGCTCGCCCAGGGGGGGCGCGCGTAGGTGTCGGAGGGGACGCCATGGAGCCAGATGCCGTAGCCGGTCTTGCCGAGCTTCCGGTCCCATTCGTTCGGGTAATTGATCGGGAA
>JANNHN010000270.1:0-4226 GCA_031404395.1 Betaproteobacteria bacterium | reverse complement strand
TCACCGGCTTGTAATCCAGACGGTCGCCGTCTTTGTACCAGAGCGAGTGACGCATCCATTGCACATCATCACGCTTCGGATAATCACTGCGGTCGTGCGCGCCGCGTGATTCCTTGCGCGCTTCCGCTGAAATCATCGTCGCTACGGCGGTTTCGACCAGGTTGTCCAGCTCCAGCGCCTCGATGCGCGCGGTATTGAACACCTTGCTTTTATCGGTGATGAAGGTGCGCACCGCGCGGGCCGCCACTTCCCTGATTTTGCGCACACCCTCGGCAAGGCTGTCCGGAAACCGGAATACGCCGCAGTGGAGCTGCATCGTGCGTCGCAGCTCGGCACCGACTTCGCTGACGCTCTCGCCCGAATTCGCGCTGTTCAGTCGCGCCAGCCGCGCCAGCGTCGCGTCGCCCGCATCCGCCGGCAGGTCTTTCTGGGTCAGCGTCTCGGACTGCAGATCGCGGATCACCTGTTCTCCGGAGGACTTGCCGAACACCAGCAGATCCAGCAACGAGTTGGTACCCAGCCGGTTGGCGCCGTGTACCGATACGCAGGCGCACTCGCCCGCCGCGTACAGCCCACGCACGATCGCTTCGCTGCCGCGCCCGTCAGGGGCGACCACTTGCCCGCCGATGTTGGTCGGGATGCCGCCCATCTGGTAGTGGCAGGTCGGCACTACCGGGATCGGTTCTTTCACCGGATCCACGTTGGCGAATTTTTTGGCGATCTCGCGGATGCCCGGCAATCGTTTGTCTATGATGTCGGCGCCGAGATGATCGAGTTTGAGCAGGATGTAATCGCCATCCTTGCCGCAGCCGCGGCCTTCCTTGATTTCAGTGGCCATCGCGCGCGCCACCACATCGCGGCTCGCCAGATCCTTTACTGTCGGTGCGTAGCGCTCCATGAAGCGCTCGCCGTTCTTGTTGAGCAGGAAGCCGCCCTCGCCGCGCACGCCCTCGGTAATCAGCACGCCGGCGCCGGCCACACCCGTCGGATGAAACTGCCAGAATTCCATGTCCTGCAGCGGAATGCCGGCACGCGCCGCCATACCGAGGCCGTCACCGGTGTTGATGAACGCATTGGTGCTCGCCGCGTAGATGCGCCCGGCACCGCCCGTCGCCAGCAGCGTGGCCTTGGCCTGCAGAATCATCACTTCGCCGGTTTCCATTTCCAGCGCCACCACGCCGAGCACGTCACCGTCGCGATCGCGAATGAGATCCAGCGCCATCCATTCAACGAAGAACTGCGTGTGCGCCCGCACGTTGCGCTGGTAGAGCGTGTGCAGCATGGCGTGACCGGTGCGGTCGGCTGCGGCGCAGGCGCGCTTCACCGGCCGTTCGCCGTAATTGCTGGTATGCCCGCCGAACGGCCGCTGGTAAATCTTGCCGTTGTCGAGGCGATCGAAAGGCATGCCGAAGTGTTCAAGCTCGATGACCACTTCGTTGGCCTTGCGGCACATGAACTCAATCGCGTCCTGATCACCGAGGTAGTCCGAACCCTTGACGGTGTCATACATGTGCCAGTGCCAGTTGTCCGGCTCGTCATTGCCAAGCGAGGCGGACACGCCGCCCTGCGCCGCCACCGTATGCGAACGCGTCGGAAACACTTTCGAGAGCACGGCGACCCGGAGATTGGCTTCGGCCAGTTGCAGCGCCGCGCGCAGGCCGGAACCGCCCGCCCCCACGACCACCGCATCAAACTGCCTTCTTGTTATGGCCATCGCTTATCTGCCCCACAGAATCTGCATGGCCCAGGCACCATAGGCGACCAGCGCGAGGATCAGCACCACATACAGCGTCAGCCGGATGCCGGTGTCTTTGATGTAATCCATGAAAATGTTGCGCACGCCGACCCACGAGTGGTACAGCAGTGCGAGTATGAACAGCACCGACGCGTAGCGCATCAGCGGCAATTGCCACAGCGCCTTCCAGGTGAAGTAATCAAACTTGGGCAGCATCACCAGCGCCAGGATCACCAGCAGCGTGTACACCAGCATGATCACCGCGGTAATCCGCTGCGCCAGCCAGTCGCGCAGGCCGTAGTGGGCGCCCGTCACTTCGCGTCTCACCATAGCCGCACCCCGACGAGCAGTGTCAACGCAATGCCCGCGACCAGCACGATGATGCTGGTCAGGCGCGCCGTCTCAAGGCTGATGCCGATATGCAAATCGAGAAACAGGTGGCGCAACCCGACGAACAGGTGATGCAGATAACCCCACAGCAGGCCAAGCAGGATGAGCTTCGCCAGCGGACGCCGCACGATTTCCTGGAATTCCATGAAGGTCATTCCGGACTGCAGGCTCATCTGGAACAGATACAACAACAGCGGAATCAGCAGGAACAGTACCGCGCCACTGACGCGATGCATGATGGAAATAATGCCCGGCAACGGCAGCCGGATCTGCAGCAGATTGAGATGCTTGGGTCTTTTTCGGGCCGCCGTCGATGACACACTCGCTCCTTGTGACGAAGTTCGGTCTTGTCTTGTTCAGCGTCGGTCTTATTCGGCGCCATCCGGAAAAATCCCGGAACAGCCTGCTACCGGATCACTCGTTGTCCATCCATCTGATGAAAATACTGCGCCGAGGCATTGCTGTCAGTTGAGAGTTTTTAGCACAAGAAAAACCGAACCAAAACCGCAGATAAGCGCATGAAATACTACCAGCTTTCGCCATGCGGCGGAACGCGGGACAGGGTCCGGGAACGGCAAAAACTGCTCATGCGAGCATGCATTGTTGACGTGCGCGTAAAGCGTAACGGCGCTGGATTCCACATGCCGTTGCAACATCCTGCCTTGCGAAAGTCGACAGGTTTTCATGCACATCCACGACACCATGGCAGTGCCGCACCATCAGAACAGTATGCCCTCATGACAAAAGCATGGCACCGACCATCCCCTGGTCCGTGTTGTTGACCGTAATTCGTTGCGTTCGCTATCATTCCCTGCTTAACAGGCGTGCGTGCAACGTGTCTTTTCCTGCCCGGTTTTATCGCTGCCGCCTCCAAAAAATCCAGTAAATTCAGGAGCTTCCAGATGAAACGACCCATGCGCGTGGCGGTAACCGGTGCTGCCGGCCAGATCGGCTACAGCCTGCTGTTCCGCATTGCCAGCGGCGAAATGCTCGGCAAGGACCAGCCGGTGATCCTCCAATTACTGGAAATTCCGGATGAACGCGCTCAAAAAGCGTTGAAGGGCGTGATGATGGAACTCGACGACTGCGCATTCCCGCTGCTGCACGGCATGGTGCCGGCCTCAGACCCGATGGTCGCCTTCGCCGACGCTGATGTGGCACTGCTGGTCGGCGCCCGTCCCCGCGGTCCCGGCATGGAACGCAAGGATCTGCTCGAAGCCAACGGGAAAATATTTGCGCCGCAGGGCAAGGCGCTGTCCGAAGTGGCCAAGCGCAGCGTCAAGGTGCTGGTGGTCGGCAACCCGGCCAACACAAACTGCCTGATCGCCATGAACAACGCGCCCAAACTGAAGCCATCGAACTTCTCGGCGATGATGCGCCTTGATCACAACCGTGCGCTGACCCAGGTCGCGCAGAAAATCGGCAAACCGGTCACCGAGATCAAAAAACTGACGGTGTGGGGCAACCACTCCGCCACGCAGTATCCGGATCTGTTCCAGGCCACTGCCGGCGGCAAGAAAATCTGGCCGATGATCAATGATCAGGCATGGCTGGAAAACAATTTCATTCCTACCATCCAGAAACGCGGCGCGGCGATCATCGACGCCCGCGGCCTGTCTTCGGCCGCCAGCGCGGCCAATGCCGCCATCGACCATGTCCGCGACTGGATCAAAGGCACCAAAGCCGGCACCTGGGTCAGCATGGGCATTCCTTCCGACGGCAGCTACGGCGTTCCGGCCGGCATGATTTACGGTTTCCCCGTAACCTGCAAGAATGGTAAATACAAAATCGTCAAAGGCCTGGACCAGAGCGCATTCAGCAAAGCGCGCATGCAGGCCACGCTCAAGGAACTGCAGGAAGAACGCGATTCCATACTCGGGTTGCTCGGCTGATCCAATCGCGTATGACGAACATAAAGCGGACACTGCAGCAACGCAGCGTCCGCTTTTTTTATTTGAATTCAGTAGTGTCCCAACGTTTTCACGAGGGCCAGTTATCAGTTGATGATCGAAATGTGGAAACGAGCGATTTTGTCTGGTCTCGATTTGAATGTCGAGGTGCAGTGAGTAGGTTGGGGTGAGCTTGCGAACCCCAACGTGCG
>JANNHN010000269.1:0-2053 GCA_031404395.1 Betaproteobacteria bacterium | reverse complement strand
GCCGCCACTGCTTTGCCTGCGCGCACCTTCAAGGATGTGTGGCTGATTTCTGCCGGCCACGCGCTCACGCACTGGTATCCGGCGACGTTTTACGTGCTGCTGCCGCTGATCGGCAAAGAGCTCGGTCTCTCCTATACGGAAATCGGTTTTCTGATGAGTGCGCAGCACCTCGCCGGCGCCCTCTCCAATCTTCCCGGCGGCATGCTGGTTGATGCCGTGGGCAAGAAGGGTTATCTGATGGCTGCATCGCTGTTCTGGGTCGGCTTTCCCTACGCACTGATGAGCCTGACTAACAGCATGTGGATGCTGGTCGCCTGCCTGATGCTGGTCGGCATCGGCAACAACCTCTGGCATCCGGCGGCGATCCCGACGCTGGCCCACCGTTATCCGCAGCGCAAAGGTCTGGTGCTGTCTTTTCACGGCATGGGCGGCAATGTCGGCGAGGCCCTCGCGCCGCTGGTCGCCGGTGCGCTGCTGGCGTGGTTCAGTTGGCGCACCGTGGTCGTCATCAACGTAGTGCCCGGCCTGGTGATGGCGGTTTTGATCCTGATGCTGGTCGGCGCGCTGGGCGCGGCGGGCGGGCGCGACGATAACACCGAGATCAACGCCAACAGCGGTGAAGGCTGGAACATGCGCCGTTACCTGCAGGATCTGCTGGGCCTGGTACGCGACCGCACCCTGATGCTGATCTGCGTCAGCGCCGGCTTCCGCACCATGACGCAAGTCGGCCTGCTGGTGTTTCTGCCGGTGTACCTGGCCTACGAACAGGGCTACTCGCCCATCGCCGTCGGCGTCTGCATGACCGTGCTGCAAGTGGCGGGCATGATCGCCGGACCGATCGGCGGCCATCTCTCCGAAAGGATCGGACGCAAAAAAGTCATCATGTCGGGCATGCTGATCTCCGGCCTGATGATCATCGGCATGGTACTGGCGGGCCGGTCGCTCGCCTTCATCGTGTTTGTCGCGCTGGTCGGATTTTTTCTCTACGCGATGCGCCCGGTGATGCAAGCCTGGGCCATCGAGAATACGCCGCAGCGCCTCGCCGGTACCGGCGTTGGTCTGCAGTTCACCATCCTGGCCATAGGCGCCAGCATCGCGCCGGCGACATTCGGCATCATCGCCGACACCTGGAACGTCTATGCGGCGTTCTATTTCCTCGCCGGCACCATCATCACGGCCAACCTGCTGGTGATGCTGATACCGCAATCGCGGTCGAACGCCACTGCGGCATGACTTCCGGTTGGCGTCCGACGCGCGAGGTTGAACTCGTTGCCGGCACTCCGGCCGGCGGCGGTCAGGATCGTCCGGCGCGCGCGTTGCTCAAGGTGCTGGAAGCCAACGGCCTGATCGATGTTCCGGTCAGGCTGACCAACATCGCCGGACGTGGCGGCGGCAATGCCTGGGATTACCTGGCACAACATCCGGGCAACCCGCATGTGCTGGCCATCAATTCTCCGACCATCATCACCAATCACCAGTTGGGCGAAAGCGAATTCGATGATCGCGCGCTGACGCCGCTGGCCAATCTCTATACCGAATACATCGCCTTCCTGGTGCGCGCCGATTCGCCGCTGCGCTCCGCTGCGGATCTGCTGGCGCAGCTTGGCAAAAATACCGGCGGGCTGACCATTGCCATGGCCACCGCCATTGGCAACATCAATCACATGGCGCTGGCGCAGATCACCCGTCATGCCGGCGGCGATCCGCAGGCGCTCGATCTGCATGTGTTCGATTCGGCGCGATATGCCGCAGCCGATGTCATGACCGGCAAGGCCGAAGTCGCGGCAATCACCGCCGTCAGCGCCGTCCCGGAGCTTGAAAGCCGTGGCCTGCGTGCGCTGGCGGTGTCGGCGCCGCAGCGCTTGCACAAGCTGTACGCGGACACGCCGACCTGGACCGAGCTGGGTGTCAATTGCGTGATCGGCACCTGGCGCGGCGTCATCGGCGCGCGCGGCATTTCATCGGAGCAGACAGCGTTCTGGAATGCCGCGCTGCAAGCAGCGACTGCCAGCGCGGCGTGGAACGCCGAACTCGACAGCCACTATTGGGCCAA
>JANNHN010000268.1:0-2234 GCA_031404395.1 Betaproteobacteria bacterium | reverse complement strand
GGCGCCTTCCGGCTGAGCCGCCTGAGCCGCGCCAATACGGCTGACGATGCGCAAGGCCGCGCCATCCTTGATGAAGTTTCCAATACACGCCTGTACCTCCATGCCCTGCGCGCGGCAACACTGGACGAATCAGTCACAGTGCTGCTGCTCGACCACGCCGACACACAGGAGGGTGCCGCACGCGCCATCAGTGAGGACAATCCCAACCTGAAATGCAGCCGGCTCAGCCGGGCGGACATTGCCGAACGCATCAAGCTGGATACCGCACTGATCACGCTGTCACCGGCGACCATTTACCTGCGCCTGCTGGCGGCCCAAACCCCGGCGAATAATCTGGCGCCCGTCACCGTCACCGCAAGCTATCGCCGGTATCGGTTACGGCGGCAGTTGTTCGTGGCAAGCGCCGGCGTGCTGGCCCTGGGCATCGCGTGGGCTGGATTCAATCTCGCGCAGTATCTGTCCATCACCGACGACATTCAGCAAGCAGCCCAACGCACAGCGCGGGTCAATGCCGAATATCAGGAAGCAACCAAGCAATTTCCTGAAGCCCCGACGACCGCCGACAATCTGAGGCGGGGGATTGAGCTGGCCGACAAGCTGCGGGCATCCGCGCGCACCCCGGAGCAGTTCCTGGTTGTGGTGTCGCGCGCGCTGGAATCCAGTCCGGAAGTCAGTCTGCTGGAGGTGGGCTGGCAGTACCGCCCTGTCGAGTATGATGCTGCCGGAGGCACCGCTGCGATAACCCAACCCGCGCGGACCGCCGAGCGCGGACCGGGGACGAGCGCCGGCAACCAGCGCATACAAAGCGGCCTGCTCTCCGGGCAGATTCGCGATTTCAAGGGTGACTTCCGCGGCGCCATTGCCTCGATCAATGCACTGGCCGAACGCCTGAACAAAGATCCCGCAGTGGAATCCGTGCGCATCGTACAGTTGCCTCTCAATGCCAGCCCGACGCTCGCACTCAGCGGCAATACCGCGGACAGCCCCGCGCAATCCGGGGCTGCCGAGTTCAAGATGGTTGTAGTCCTGAAACAGCGCACATGAACGCCGAAGAACTCAAGGCTCTCCGCCTTCCGCTGCTGGTGCTGGCTGCCGTGCTGGCCTGCGCCGCCGGCGCAATCTATTACACGCACCTGCTGCGCCAGCAAGCGCAGAATGCGCTGGTGCGACAGGCCGGCCAACTGCGTGAAGCACAAACCCGGATGCAGTTGTCCGGCGACGAGAAAATCATCATCGAGAAATACGTGGGCGGTTACCGCCAATTGCAGCAATCCGGATTCATCGGCGACGAACAGCGCATCAACTGGCTGGACGCACTGCGCAAATCCAATGAACGCGCGGACCTGTTTGGCGTGAACTATGAAATCGGTGTGCAGCAGGACTACCCTTACGCAGTCGAACTGGATCGCGGAAAAATGACCCTGCACCAGTCCATGATGCGCGCAGAACTCCGCTTGCTGCACGAACTCGATCTGCTGCAGTTTTTTGACGCGCTGCGCGCCCAGAACGCCGGGTTGTTCCATCTCGACCAATGCCTGTTGCGCCGCACCGACGTGACCGGCGCCGTCCGCAATCAACCCAATGTCACCGCGACCTGCCGGCTGGCGTGGATCACCGCCACGCCTGAAACCCAGCCTGGGGGACGACGCCCATGAGACTGTTGCTGCTTGTAGTACTGATGAGTCTGTTGCCCGCCGCCCGTGCCGCGGATGCCATCGGGCGGATATTCTTTACACCGGCGCAGCGCGCCCAGCTCGACCTCGCCCGCAGCCAGAAAATCGTCGCAACGCAAACCAAAGACGAGCCGATTCCCGAGTTTGTCACCTACAACGGGATCGTGCGCCGCACCGACGGCAAGGCGACAGTCTGGGTCAACAACAGGGCGATGTCGGATACCGAATTAAACGCGGCGCAGCCGCTGGCCGGGCGCATCGACCGCAGCGGCCGGATATTGCTGCAGGCGCCGCAGGGCGCAGGATCATTGCAACTGAAAGTCGGGCAAAGCGCGGAACTGCTGTCGGGGCGCGTGGATGAAGCGTATGCGGTGTCGCCTCGATCCGGAGCAGGTCGCCCCGGCGAATGCGTCCGCCGCGCGCGTGCTCTTCGGCGGAGAGCGTGCCCAGCAACTGGACCACCTGGCCGTCCAGCTCAATCTTGATGAGCCCCTGACCCTGGGCGTCGAAGTCCATCATCGCGTGCGCCTCTTCCATCAAGGCGCTCTCCAGCATCAGCGC
>JANNHN010000267.1:0-1805 GCA_031404395.1 Betaproteobacteria bacterium | reverse complement strand
AGGTATAGAGCTGGCCTTCGGTGGACACGCGGGCGCGGGTGCAGTCGCGGCAGAACGCCTGGGTCACCGAGGCGATGACGCCGATCTCGCCCGATCCGTCGCGATAACGCCAGCGCTCCGCGACCTCGCCGGTGTAATTCGGATCCGCAGGCTCCAGCGGCATTTCTTTGGAAATCATGCTGACGATTTCGCCGGCGCTGACGACATCGTCCATGCGCCAGCCGTTGGTAACGCCGACGTCCATGTATTCGATGAAGCGCAGTATGTGACCGCGTTCGCGGAAGAACCGCGCCATGGGCACTACGCTGTGTTCATTCAGGCCGCGTTTGACGACCATGTTGATCTTGATCGGTGCGAATCCGGCTGCGGCTGCGGCATCAATGCCTTCGATGACTTTTGCTACGGGGAAATCGACATCGTTCATCATCTTGAACACGGCGTCGTCCAGTGAATCCAGACTGATTGTGATGCGCTGCAGGCCGGCGGCACGCAGCGCCGCAGCCTTGCGCGCCAACAGCGAGCCGTTGGTGGTGAGCGTCAGATCCAGTCCGGGAATGCCGGCGAGCATGCCGATCAACTGCTCGACATTGCGCCGCACCAGAGGCTCGCCGCCGGTGAGGCGGATTTTCGCTACACCGTTACGGGTGAAAATGCGCGCGAGACGGGTGATTTCTTCAAAAGTCAGCAACGCCTTGCGTTCGAGGAACTGGTGATCCCTGCCGAATTTTTCCTTGGGCATGCAGTACACGCAGCGGAAGTTGCAGCGATCCGTGACCGAGATACGCAGGTCGCGCAATGGCCGGCCGAGCCGGTCCCGGCTGGCAGGTGGAGATGCGGTGGGGGCAGGGCTGTTCATGGCGTAATTCCGGAAGATGCGGACACAAGAGTCAGGGATTATGGCAAAGGAGAATCCACCGGTGCAAGGATGGCAACACTTGTAAATCAAGTATTTACGGATATCTGCGGGTTGTATCAGGGGAACTGCTGGCGCAAAATGGGCGATGTGGATGCGAACGCCGAAAAGGGTGCTGTAGTTGAGGCCGGGGCTGTGGTTCAGCGCTGGGCCGCTGCCGTGGTCATGGAGCGCATGAGCATTGTCAACCGCTGGGCCACTGAGAAATGGGAAGCCACAGGGGTGCTGCCTGACCTGACGCCGGGCGCTGCGCCGCGCCTGCTCATGGATACGCCGCAACGGACGCAGGTGCTGTTTTCAGGCTTGGACATACGCCTGCATCGCGACGAAGCCGAAGGGTATTACATGAATATCACCTCGCCGCAGCCCAAGGTTTTTGTGCTCTGGCGCATGGGTGAGCGGGTGGCGGAGCCGCAGATGCTGACGGTGAGCTACCACGAGGGCTCACGCTGGCTGGACAGCGGCGAGACGGTGGATGGCGTGGCGTTGCCGGTCGAGCTGGTGGGTTGGATGGCGGCGTTTTGCGAGCAGCATTATCATCCCGAGCCGCGCAAGAAACCCAAATATGCATCCAACAAGGACAAAGGGCGCATGGGCAACTGGCGCCCGGATGAGTAACCACCTGACATCAGTAGTGTCCCAACGTTTTTCAATACGTAGGTTGGGGTGACGAAGGAACCCCAACGCTGAACCCAGTGCAAAGTAGTAGAGTGTAGAGTGGAAAACCCCGAGTATTTGCAGCGGTCGCACATTGGGGTTCGCAAGCTCACCCCAACCTACTCACTGCACCTCGACATTCAAATCGAGACCAGACAAAATCGCTCGTTGCCACATTTCGATCATCAACTGATAACTGGCCCTCGTGAAAACGTTGGAACACTACTGACCTGAC
>JANNHN010000266.1:0-1557 GCA_031404395.1 Betaproteobacteria bacterium | reverse complement strand
CATTACCTTGATCGGCTATTTCGGCCTCCTCTTCCTGACGGTTCGGCTGCGCGACAGCGGCTGGGCGCTGATCTCGGTCTTCGGGCTGACCGGATTCATGGGCTACACGCTGGGGCCGATCATCAGCCACTACCTTGCGATGCCGAACGGGCACCAGGTGGTCTTGATGGCGATGGGCGGCACGGCCACGATCTTCCTCGGACTGTCGGCCTACGCGACCGCGAGCCGCAGGGATTTCAGCTTCCTGGGCGGCTTGCTGATGACCGGCATCATCGTGGCCTTCCTGGCCGGACTGGCGGGGATTTTCTTTGCCGTGCCGGTGCACTCTCTCACGGTGTCCGCCGCTTTCGTCCTGTTGATGGCCGGCCTGATCCTGTACCAAACGAGCCAGATCATTCACGGTGGCGAGACCAACTACGTCATGGCAACGGTTACTCTGTTCGCATCCATCTTCAACCTGTTCACCAGCCTGCTGCACCTGCTGGGCTTCACCAACAGCAACGAGTGAACTGAACTTCAAGAGAATTCGCCATGGAAATCCTCTCCATCGAGTTTCTCTATGCCCTGCTGGCGATCGTCGTCATCGACCTGGTGCTGGCGGGCGACAACGCAATCGTGATCGCGCTCGCCGCGCGCAGCCTGCCGCCGCATTTGAAGAAGCTGGCGATCGTCTGGGGCGCGGTCGGAGCGATCGCGGTGCGCAGCGCAATGACGCTCATCGTCGTCTGGCTGCTCAAGATCCCGGGGCTGCTGCTGGTTGGCGGCGCGCTGCTGATATGGATCGCCTACCGTTTGCTCCTGCCGGAGAACGACGAAAGCGAAGGCGACAAGGTCATGCCGGCGGTCGGTTTCCGGGCGGCGATACAGACCATCGTGGTCGCGGACATGGTGATGGGGCTGGACAACGTCCTCGCGGTCGCCGGCGCGGCGCAGGGAAGCTATCTGCTCGTGGTGCTCGGCCTCCTGATCAGCGTGCCGATCGTGGTCTGGGGCAGCACGATCATGCTGCGCTGGGTCGAGCGCTATCCTGGAATTGTTTACTTCGGTGCCGGCGTGCTCGCCCTGACCGCGGCCAAGATGATCACGGGAGAGCCGTATCTGAAGGACGCGTTCGCGGCCAACGATGCGGCGACGACCCTTCTCTTCGTCACGACAATCGGCGGCGTGCTGTGGGCGGGGTTCGTGAAAAACCACCGCAGGCTTGATTCGCGCATTACGGCACGCCTCGCCGTACTCGCCCGCCAGATCGAGGCAGAACGCACTCCGCAAGAACTACCCGTTGTCGCAACGCAAGGAGAAGACGCCATGTTGAGAGTGCTCATTCCCGTCGACGGTTCGCGCAATTCCGAGTTCGCATTGCGACATGTCGTCAATGAACGCATGAAAAACCCGGCGTTGGAAATCCATCTGCTCAATGTCCAGCCGTCGTTCTCGCGCCATATTTCGCAGTTCGTCGGCAAGAAAGCGCGCGACTCGTTCCATCACGACGAAGCCGAGAAGGCGCTGCGGCCGGCCAGGCAGCTGATCGAGAAATTCGGTCTGCCCTATTCGGCGCAC
>JANNHN010000265.1:0-1670 GCA_031404395.1 Betaproteobacteria bacterium | reverse complement strand
GTTTTTCATTATTGCCATCGCTGCCTTCAATCTGGTGGCCAGCCTGTTCATGGTGGTGAAGGAGAAGCAGGCCGATATTGCCATCCTGCGCACCATGGGCGCCTCGCCCGGCGAGGTGATGCGCATATTCATGGTGCAGGGTACGCTGATCGGCGCCATCGGCGTGGGTTGCGGCATTGTGCTGGGCATACTCGGTGCGCTGTATGTTGCGGCCATCGTCGGTTTTGTCGAACACCTGTTCGGCTTCAAGTTCATGCCGCAGGATGTTTATCAGATTGCCGACCTGCCGTCGCAGTTGCAGGCGATGGATGTGGTGGGTACGGCTGTCATTTCGTTTACGCTGTCGGTGCTGGCAACCGTATATCCGAGCTGGCGCGCATCGCAGGTCAATCCGGCGGAGGCGCTGCGTTATGAGTGAAGCCGCTGTGAGTAATGCAGCGATGAGTCATTCGCCGGTCATCGCCTGTCGCGGCCTGCGCAAGGCGTATCGCGAGGGCGCGGATGCGGTGCCGGTGCTGATGGGCATCGACTTCGAAGTCATGCCGGGCGAGCGGGTTGCGATAGTCGGCGCATCGGGATCCGGCAAGAGCACGCTGCTGCATTTGCTCGGCGGGCTGGATGCGGCCAGCGACGGCGAAGTGCGCATTCTCGGCCAGGCGCTGTCGGGACAAAGCGAAAAACAGCGCGGTGAAGTGCGCAACCGCGCGCTGGGATTTGTTTACCAGTTTCACCATCTGCTGCCGGAATTCACCGCGGAAGAGAACGTCGCCATGCCGCTGATCATCCGTCGCGCGCCGCGCGCTGCGGCACTGGCTGCCGCGCGGGCGATGCTGCAGGCGGTGGGCCTGGGTCATCGTCTGGATCATGTGCCGGGGGAGTTGTCCGGCGGCGAACGCCAGCGTGCGGCACTCGCCCGGGCATTGGTGACCAGACCGGCGTGTGTGCTGGCTGACGAACCCACCGGCAACCTCGACCGGCGCACGGCGGAAACGGTGTTTGATCTGATGCTGCAACTGAACCGCGAAACCAAAACCAGTTTTGTGATCGTCACCCACGATCTGCGCATCGCCGGGCGTGCGGATCGCATACTCGAACTCGAAGACGGGACGCTGAAGCCTTTTACGCGTGCTCACGCATGACGACCCGCATGATGTCGGCGCTCAGCAGTTCCTGATAAAGTTTTTCGTCCGTCAGTACTTGCTGGATCAGGAAATGCGGCGCACCGCGCTTGATCAGCCGCGGCACGATGATGCCGAGCGCAATCACCGTCAGTCCGGTCCAGATTCTTCCCGTCAGCGCCAGCCCCACGCCGATGCCCAGCACCGGCAGCATGAACAGCGGCAGCAATAATCGTGCGCTGAGAAAACGCGCTGCGCCCGGAGGATCGAAATTAACGGTGATCGTGCCGTCGCGGTACGCGGCGACGAATTCGCGGTGCGCGAGTTGCAGCGGTTCGCGGGGTGGTGGTGTGGTTGGAGTTCTCATGTAACCAGTTGTTTTTTATTGATATATTTATTATGCCGTTTCAGTAGTGTCCCAACGTTTTTCAATACGTAGGTTGGGGTGACGAAGGAACCCCAACGCTGAACCCAGTGCAAAGTAGTAGAGTGTAGAGTGGAAAACCCCGAGTATTTGCAGCGGTCGCACGTTGGGGTTCGCAAGCTCACCCC
>JANNHN010000264.1:0-1882 GCA_031404395.1 Betaproteobacteria bacterium | reverse complement strand
TGTGGATCGAGCGCGAGGATTTCACCGAGACTCCGCCCAAGGGTTACTTCCGCCTGTTTCCCGGCAACCGCGTGCGGCTGCGCTACGGCTACGTGGTGGAATGCACCCGTTGCGACAAGGATGCTGCCGGCAACATCACTGCGGTGCATTGCAACTACCTGCCGGACACCAAATCCGGCACGCCGGGCGCAGAAACCGTCAAGGTCAAGGGCAACATCCACTGGCTGAGCGTGCGCCATGCGCACACTGCCGAAATCCGGCTTTATGACCGCTTGTTCAAGGATCCGCATCCGGGCTCTGGTGGTCGTGATTTTCTGCTCGACCTGAATCCGGACGCGCGGCGCGTGATCACTGCGCAACTGGAACCCGCGCTGCGCGACGCACCCCCCGCGGCGCGCTATCAGTTTGAACGTCACGGCTATTTCATTGCCGATGCAAAAGACAGTCGCCCCGGCGTGCCGGTGTTCAACCGCACGGTGACCCTGCGCGATTCACGGGCCGCGCGCTGAGCGGGCATTGCATGTACGCCGTCAAGGAAATCTTTCATACCCTGCAGGGTGAAGGCGCGCAAGCCGGATCGCCGGCAGTGTTCCTGCGTTTTGCCGGATGCAATTTGTGGTCGGGCCGCGAGCAGGATCGCGCGCGCGCCGTCTGTCGCTTCTGCGATACCGACTTTGTCGGCGTCGACGGGCCGGGCGGCGGACGGTTTGCCGGCGCCGCGGCACTGGCCCGCGCGGTGGCCGCGCAATGGCCGGCGCGGGGGCGAGACCACAAACTCGTGGTCTGCACCGGCGGCGAACCATTGCTGCAACTCGACGCGCCGCTGGTGGCCGCACTCCATGCGCGGGGCTTTCGTATCGCGATCGAAACCAACGGCACGTTGCGCCCGCCTGCAGGCATAGACTGGATTTGCGTCAGTCCCAAGGCGCGCGCACCGCTCAAACTGCGGCACGGCGACGAACTCAAGCTGGTGTACCCGCAGACCGGCGTCACGCCCGAACGCTACCGGCGCCTCCGGTTCAGGCATTTTTTTCTGCAACCCATGGATGGGCCGCGACGGGAACACAACACCCGGCTTGCCGTTGCCTATTGCAAGCGCAAGCCGCAATGGCGGCTGTCGGTCCAGACGCACAAGATGATCGGAATCCCATGAGCGCGCCGCGCAAACGGACCGCCCGCAGCGCCCCGGTCGTGGAACTGTCGTACCGTTTCGGCTTCGACGCCGCGCACCATTTTCGCAGCCAGCCCAGGAACCATCTGTACCGCGGCGTGCATGGCCATTCGTTCCAGGCCGAGATCGCGCTGCTGGGCACACCGCGCAAGCCGCATGGTTTTGCTGCTGATTTTGCAAAAGTCGAACGCGCATGCCTCGCGCTGCGCAAAAAACTCGACCACCGGATGTTGAACGACATTCCGGGTCTGGCGCACCCCAGCCTCGAACACCTCACCATCTGGATCTGGAACAGCCTCGAACACAAGCTGCCTGGACTTTGCCGCGTCACCGTGCGCCGCGAATCGCTGGGACAGGCTTGTACCTACTTCGGCAATCCCACCGGCACACAGGAGCACACTCCATGAGCACAACAACCAGAACCGCCATCATCACCGGCGCCGGCAGCGGCATCGGCAAAGCCACTGCGCTGGCCTTTCTGCAGGACGGCTGGAACGTTGCCTTTACCGGGCGGCGGCAAGCTGCGCTGGATGAAGCGCTCGCCGAGGCCGGCGCCGACAAGGGGCGTGGTATCGCCATCTCTGCTGACGTCAGCGATCCGCAATCAGTCGCCGCATTGTTTGAGCAGGTGGTCAAGCGCTTCGGGCGATTGGACATGCTGTTCAACAATGCCGGTCAGAACGCACCCGGCGTGCCGTTCGAAGATCTGCC
>JANNHN010000263.1:0-1545 GCA_031404395.1 Betaproteobacteria bacterium | reverse complement strand
GGAGGTCGCGGTGAAGTTCGCCCCGAACAACGCATGGCCGGGCATCACGCCGATCACCGTCAGCGGGATCGGCGCCATAATGATCAGCGGCGCGAGGTAGGAACGAAACTGCGCGACCACCAGCAGATAGATCAGGATCAGGCCCACCGCGTAGGCGATGCCCATATCGCGGAAGGTTTCATAGGTGACTTTCCATTCACCGTCCCACTTGATCGCGTATTCGCGGTACGGATCGGCCGGCTGGCGGATGAAATACTCGCCGAGCACCCCGCCCTCTTCCAGCGGCTGGCCGGCGATTTTGCCGCGCGCAGCGAACATGCCATAGAGCGGGCTGTCGATGCGCCCCGCCTGATCGCCGATCACATACACCACCGGCAGCAAGTCCTTGTGGTAAATCGCGCGGTCACGCTCGTTGCGCACCACCGTCACCAGCTCCGACAGCGGCACCAGCGCACCGGTCTGGCTGCGCACTGTCAGCTTGAGTATGTCGGCAAGCTCACTCTTGCGCTCTGCCGGCATCGACACCCTTACCGGCACTTCGTATTTGGATTGACCGTCATGCAGCGGCGTCACGTCGGCGCCAGCAAGACCGATGCGCATGGTCTCGACGATGTCGCGGCGACTGACCCCGGCCAGAGCTGCTTTCGCCTGATCGACCTTGAGCACGATGCGCGGCGCCGGATCTTCCACGCTGTCGTCGATACCGACGATGTCCGGCGTCGCCGCGAACGCCTCGCGCACTTTCTTCGCCACGCGGATGCGGCCGGACTCATCCGGGCCATAGACTTCGGCAACCAGCGGCGACAGCACCGGCGGTCCCGGCGGCACTTCAACAACCTTTACCTTGGCATCCCACTGCGCGGCAATGGCTTCCAGTTTCGGACGCACCGCCTGCACGATCTCATGGCTCTGCCGGTCGCGCGCGCGTGCTTGTCGACCAGGTTGACCTGGATGTCGCCCTGCTCCGACAACGCGCGCAGATAGTATTGACGCACCAGACCGTTGAAATTGATCGGCGCCGCGGTACCTGCATACGCCTGGTAATCGGTCACCTCGGGCACGGTCGCCAACTGCGCGCCCATGTCGCGCAGCACGGCGGCGGTGATCTCCACCGGCGTCCCGGCCGGCATGTCGACGACGACCTGGAACTCGGACTTGTTGTCGAAAGGCAGCATTTTCAGGATCACCAGCTTGACGGCAGCCAGCGCCACCGAGCCGAGGATCAGCGCGGCCACGGCCAGCAGCAGCCGGCGCCGGTTGCGCGCGGCCTGCGGCGCCGCGATAAACGGACCCAGCAGCCGCTGGAACAGGCGCTCCAGCCAGCCGCCGCCGGCATCGTGATGGGCGGCTTTGCCCAGCAGTTTCAACGCCAGCCACGGCGTCAGCACGAAGGCGATCACCAGGGAAATCAGCATGCCCATGCTGGCGTTGATCGGGATCGGACTCATATATGGACCCATCAGGCCGGTGACGAAAGCCATCGGCAGCAATGCGGCAATGACGGTAAACGTGGCAAGTATTGTCGGCCCGCCGACCTCGTCGACC
>JANNHN010000262.1:0-1920 GCA_031404395.1 Betaproteobacteria bacterium | reverse complement strand
GCTCACTCAGGCGCACACCGGCGTATGCCGGCGTGGTGTGGCGGCAGTGATGTTCTGCGGCGCGGAAACAAGCAGCTCACTGGCGCAGTCTCCCGGTGAGATCAACGGTACGCGCTACTTCAGACAGGCTGGTGCTGCCGTCGAGTACGCGGGCGAGCCCTTCTTCGGCCAGCGAGCGGAAACCCTTGGATACGGCTTCGGCGCGCAATTCCTTGGCAGTGGCGCGACGGGCCACCAGCTCATCCATATCGCCGTCCATCACCAGCAATTCCATGATCGGGGTGCGGCCGCGATAACCCTTGCTCAGGCAGCTTTTGCAGCCGACCGGGCGGTAGATGAACGAGGCCGACTGTCCCATCGAGCCCAGCAACGCGCGTTCTTCCTGCGACGGCGCATAGGCTTCCTTGCAGTGCGTGCAGAGTACCCGCACCAGACGCTGCGCAATGATGCCGATGATGTTGCCGGCCATGATTTCCGGCTGTACTCCAATGTCCATCAGTCGCGGAAATGCGCCCAGCGCGGAATTGGTGTGCAGCGTGGTGAATACCTGGTGGCCGGTCATTGCGGCGCGGAATGCCATCTCCGCTGTTTCCTTGTCACGCACCTCGCCCACCAGAATAATGTCCGGATCCTGGCGCATGATGGAGCGGATGCCGTTGGCAAAATCCATGCGCGCCACGTCGTTGACGGAGGTCTGGCGCATCAGCGTCAGCGGATACTCGACCGGATCCTCCAGCGTCATGATGTTGACGGTCTCATCGTTGACCTGCGCGAGCAGCGAATACAGCGTAGTGGTCTTGCCGCTGCCGGTCGGCCCGGTGACGACGAGAATGCCCTCCGGGCGCGACAGCATGATTTCCAGTTTTTGCATGGTGTCAGCGGACAGATTCATCTTGTCCAGGCTGACGATGGATTTTTCACGGTCGAGTACGCGCAACACGATGTTCTCGCCGTAAATAACAGGCTGCGTCGACACCCGGAAATCAATCGGACGGCCGTTCAGCGTCAGCGACAGGCGACCGTCCTGCGGCGCGCGGGTTTCGGCAATATTCATGTTGCTGACCACCTTCACGCGCACCGTAATGCCCGCCATGTAGGTCTTGTGCAGGCTGCGCACGGTTTCGAGTACGCCGTCGATACGGTAGCGGATGCGCAGGAACGCATACTCGGGTTCGAAATGGATATCCGAGGCGCCGCGCTTGACCGCATCAACGAGAATCGCATTGACCAGCCGCACCATCGGCTGCGTGTACTCGTCGCCGCCGGCCTGCAGGCTGTCGTAGTCGATTTCTCCGGTTTCGATTTCGGTCAGGATGCCGTCGACGGACAACTCGTGGCCGTAGAACTGGTCGATGAAATCACTGAGCTGCGCTTCGGCGGCAAGCTGGGTTTTCAATTCCATCTGCGGTCCCAGCATTGCCCGCAACTGGTCGAGCGCCACCACATTGAAAATCTCGGTGGTGGCGACGGTCAGCACGTGATCCGCCGGATCGTAGGCAATCGGCAGCAAATGATTGCGGCGCGCGAAATCCTCGGGCACCAGGCTCAACGCTTCGGAATCAGCGACGACCTGCGCCAGGTCGATCGATTCCTGGCCGACCGTGCGCGCCATGATGTCGCGGATGGCGGTCTCGGTGACGAAGCCGAGGCGCACCATCAGGCGTCCGAGGGGGATGTTGCTGTTGCGCTGCTCGGCGAGAACGATCGCCAGCTGGTCCTTGGTGATCAGTCCCTGCTGTACCAGCAGTTCGCCCAGCCGTAATTTTTTCCGTTGTTCGGCCATTGCGCCAGCCTTCTTCCGGTTACTTCGGCTGCGAGGCCAGTTGACGAATGCGCTCTTGCGCTTGTGCCGGATTGAAGCCGGCGCGACCTGTTGCGGCGGCCTGTGTTATTGCGCGCTGGTAGAAATTGACGGCGAGT
>JANNHN010000261.1:0-5643 GCA_031404395.1 Betaproteobacteria bacterium | reverse complement strand
CTGGCTACCGAACCCCGCTTCATATTGCTTGACGAGCCATTTGCCGGCGTGGATCCGATCGCCGTGATCGAAATCCAGAAAATCATCGGTTTTCTGCGGGATCGCGGCATCGGCGTGCTCATTACCGACCATAATGTCCGGGAAACCCTGGGCATCTGCGATCGCGCCTACATCATTAACGAGGGCACCGTACTCGCCTCCGGCAAGCCCGACGAGATCGTTTATAATGAGAGTGTCCGAAAGGTCTATCTCGGCGAGCATTTCCGGCTCTGATCCGGCTCCGCGCGCCTGACTTGCATCGCGTATAACCGGAACGCGAATCTCCCGTCCGGTCCTGCATGAAACATTCCCTACAACTCAGGCTTTCGCAACACCTCACGTTGACGCCGCAACTGCAGCAGTCGATCCGGCTGCTGCAGTTATCGACGCTTGAACTCAATCAGGAGATTGAGCGCCTGTTGCAGGACAACCCGTTGCTGGAACGTGAAGATACTCCCGCGGATCAACCGGGAACCGCGCCCCCCCAGGACAGCACGCCCCAGACCGTCACCGCCGAAGAGCCGGCATCTGCCGCCAGCGATGGTGAAGCCGCCGTGCCTACCGACGACATCAGCGCCTTTGACGTGCTGGACGGCGGATCCTTCAGCTCGAACACGGGATCGGGCGAGACGGACGACGAGGAATTCCCGCCCATCGCCGAGCAGCCGGCAAGCCTGCGCGCGCATCTCGCCAGCCAACTGTCATTGCTGTATCTGTCGGAACGCGACAAGCAACTCGTCAATATGCTGATCGACTCGCTGAATGACGACGGCTATCTGCCGCAATCGCTGGAAGACATCGAGACCATGCTGCCGCAGGAACTGGAAGTGGGGCCGGAGGATCTGTCCATTGCGCTCAAGCATTTACAGCATCTTGACCCGATCGGCGTGGGCGCCCGCAATCTTTCCGAATGCCTGGCGTTGCAGCTCGCCGCCCTGCCCGACGACACACCGCACCGCGCTGCAGCGCTCAATATAGTGCAGCACCACCTCGATGCTCTCGCCGGACGCGATTTTTCGGGACTGCGACGCACATTGAAGTGCGACGAAGCCTGCCTGCGCGAGGTGCAGAAGCTCATCACCAGCCTGAATCCGCGACCGGGGTGCGATTATTCCGTCGAAGAAACCCGTTTCGTAATCGCTGACGTGATTGTACGCAAGCTCAAGGGCGTATGGGTTGCTGCACTGAATCCGGATGCGATGCCCCGCCTCAGGGTCAACCGGCTCTACGCGGACATTCTGCAACGCAACCGCGGCAATGGCGCTCAACAACTCGGCTCGCAGTTGCAGGAAGCCAAGTGGCTGATCAAGAACGTCCAGCAACGCTTTGATACCATCCTGCGGGTGTCGCAAGCCATTGTCGATCGGCAGCGCAATTTTCTGGAGCATGGCGAAGTCGCCATGCGGCCGCTCGTGCTGCGGGAAATCGCCGATACCCTGAGCCTGCATGAATCTACGGTCTCCCGCGTGACGACACAAAAATTCATGCACACGCCGCGCGGCATATTCGAACTGAAGTATTTCTTCGGCAGCCATGTCTCAACCGAAGCCGGCGGCGCAGCCTCCAGTACTGCCATCCGCGCGCTGATCAAACAGATCATCAGCGCCGAAAACACGCGCGCCCCGCTCAGCGACGGGCAGATCTCCGAGTGGCTCGGGCAGCAGGGCATTGTGGTTGCCCGGCGCACGATTGCAAAATACCGGGAATCCATGCAAATACTCCCGGTGACCATGAGAAAGACCCTTTGACTTTAGAACAGGAGGCGCCATGAACCTGCACCTGACCGGACACCATATGCAAATTACGCCAGCGATTCGCGACCATGTCGCGAACAAGCTGGGCAAGCTTACCGGGCATTTCGACCATGTCATCGACATCAGCGTCATCATGACCGTGGAAAAGCTGCAGCATAAAGTGGAGGCCACCGTGCATCTCAGCGGCAAGGACATTTTCTGCGAAACAGAAGAAACCGACATGTACGTGGCGATTGATCATCTGGTCAACAAACTCGACCGGGCGATCCAGAAACACAAGGGCAAGAATCTCTCCCATCGCCATGATGCAGCCCCCATCAAACATCAACCGACCAACGACTGATGCACCCGTCAGCGCCCGTCCACCGCAAAGTAATCCCATGAATCTGATCGCCAAACTGCTGTCCATCCCCAATATCCTGCTGGACGCTGATCTCACCAGCAAAAAACGGGTTTTCGAACAAGCCGGGCTGTTGTTCGAGAACAACCAGAAGATTTCCCGCAATATGGTTTTTGACAGTCTTTTTGCGCGGGAGAAGCTCGGGTCGACGGGGCTCGGACAGGGCATTGCCATTCCGCACGGACGCATCAAGGGGATCAAGACAGCGGCCGGCGCCGTCGTGCGGGTGCGCAATGCCATACCGTTCGATGCGCCGGACGGCGAAAACGTCAGGCTGATTTTCGTGTTGCTCGTTCCGGAACGCGCGACCGACGAACATCTGCAGATACTCTCGGAACTGGCGCAGATGTTCTGCGACAAGCCATTCCGTGAACGACTGTTTGGTGCAGCCACCCCCGAAGAGTTGCATCAGATCATCACCGAATGGGAACCTCATGCCACAGGTCAGCATAGCCCGGCTGTTTGAAGACACCCGGGACAAGCTGCAACTGACCTGGGTCGGCAGTCGCGACGGCGCCGACAAGGGCATCGACAGCGAACTCACCAAGGATTCGTCGAAGGGGCTCGTCGGTCATCTCAATTTCATCCACCCCAACCTGATCCAGGTTCTCGGCCAGTCCGAAATCGATTACCTGAACAATCTTGATGCCACGGAATGCCGCGACATGCTGCAGCGGGCGGCCACGCGTGAACTCGCCTGCTTCATTGTGGCCGGCGCCCATGCGGTTCCGGCAATCCTTGCCGAGGTGGCCGCTGCCGCGCACACCCCGCTGTTCTCCTCGCCAATTCCCAGCGTGGAGCTGATGTGGATACTGCGCCCGCATCTGGCCCGCGTGCTGGCGGAATCGACCACCGTGCATGGTGTATTTCTCGACGTGCTCGGCGTCGGCGTACTCATTACCGGAGATTCGGGGGTCGGCAAAAGCGAGCTCGCGCTGGAACTGATCAGCCGCGGCAGCGGCCTGATCGCCGACGACGTGGTCGAACTCTACCGGCTCGGTCCGGAAAGTATCGAGGGGCGCTGTCCCCCGCTGCTGCGTGATTTTCTTGAGGTGCGGGGCCTGGGCGTACTTAACATCCGCACCATATTCGGCGAAGCCGCCCTGCGCCCGCGCAAGAACGTCAAACTGATCGTGCATCTGGAGCGGCCCTCAGGTTCCACATCAGGCTCTGATATTACCCATCTCGAACGCCTGCCGCTGAAGCCCGGCGCAGAGCTGCTGATGGATGTTGAAATCCGCAAAGTCATCATTCCGGTTGCCGCCGGCCGCAATCTTGCCGTGCTGACCGAAGCTGCAGTCCGCAGCCACGTGCTGCAGATGCGCGGCATCGACAGTACGCGCGAGTTCATCGAACGGCAGGCGCGCTCGATGAACTCGCCTGATGAGTAAACGGCAGCGCAACCGCCCCTATGCAACTGATCCTGATCACCGGGCTGTCCGGTTCCGGCAAGAGCGTGGCGCTGGCGGTGCTGGAGGACGCGGGATTTTACTGCGTCGATAACTTGCCGGTCGCGCTGGTCGGCGAACTCGTCAATACGCTGCGCACCGATGGCCACAATCGCGTCGCGCTGACCATGGACGCGCGCAGCGGCGAGGACATTGCCCGACTGCCCGACCGCATCCGGCAACTGCGCACAGGGGGCGTCGATGCGCGGGTCATTTTTCTTGAAGCCAAAGCCGACACGCTGATCAAACGTTATTCCGAAACGCGCCGCCGGCATCCGCTGTCACAGGGCGCGCTGACACTGCCCGAATGCATCGCCCTCGAACGCGAACTCGTAGCCGGCATCGCCGACATGGCGCATCACATCGACACCAGCGACCTGGCGCCGAATACACTGCGCAACTGGATCAAGGATTTTGCCGCGCTGCCCCACGCCGGTCTGACGCTGCTGTTCGAATCATTCGGTTTCAAGCACGGTATTCCGCTCGATGCCGACTTTGTATTCGATGTGCGCTGTCTGCCCAATCCGCATTACGATCCCGCCCTGCGTCCGCTGACCGGACGCGACGCGCCCGTCGCTGAATTCCTGCGCGGCACCCCTGACGCCATGCGCATGCTCGGCGACATCGAACGTTTCGTCGGTGACTGGCTGCCGATGTTCGAGCGCGACAACCGCAGCTATCTGACCGTCGCCATCGGCTGCACCGGCGGACGCCACCGTTCGGTATTTTTCACCGAGTCCCTCGCCGAAAAGTTCAGCGACCGCGGGCGCACGCTGGCGCGCCATCGTGAACTGGCATGACAGCGACGCCTGCCGGCATCCCGCTGTTTCCGCTCGCCACGGTGCTGTTTCCCGGCGGCTGGCTGCCGCTGAAAATATTCGAACAACGCTACGTGGACATGACCAAGGCATGCCTGCGCGATGCGACACCGTTCGGCGTCTGCCTGATCCGCGAGGGTCGTGAGGTGGGTGATCCGGCCACACCGCATGCCGTCGGCTGCCTGGCGCATATCGAGCAATGGGATGTGCCGCATCCAAACCTGTTTACGCTGCTGGCACGCGGCGGTACACGCTTCCGTGTGCTGGACACGCAGGTTGCCGCCAACGGCCTCATCAGCGGCCGCATCGAAACGCTGCCCGAACCAACGCGTCCCGCAATCATCGATCGCGCCTGCCTGGAAGTGCTGCGCCTTGCAGTCGAACGCGCTGGCGCGGACAGCGTACCTGGTCCTTTGCAACTCGACGACCCGGTATGGGTCAGCTTCCGTCTGGCGGAAATCCTGCCGATCGCCACCGCAGAACGGCAGGCGCTGCTTGAAGAAACGGATACCGGGGTCCGCCTCGCCCGTATCCGGGCACTGCTGCACGATCACGGCATTATAGAAAACATCAATAAAAACAATTAGTTACGATATTTTTCGGGGCAACCCACGCTGCCGCAGCAAGGCCTGCACACGCGCCACAGCGGCAGCGGCATCCAGCAATTGCAATGGCTCGCCGCCACCCGCATGAATGCCTGTTTCAGTCACTACCAGGTCCATTGCGATGTCATGCGCCTGCGGAAAAATGCTTTGCACGCGACAGGTATCGTATGTCACGCCGATCGCCACCACGCGCCGCTCCAGCGCCGCCAGCGTGCGGTCAAAATAACCGCCGCCGTAACCCAGACGATAGCCGCGGCCATCGCAGGCATTCATCGGCACGATCGCGATGTCGGGCAGCACCACCGGCGTGCCGTCGGGGACCGGAATGTCGTACACACCGCGCGCCATCGGAGCCCCCGGCCACCACTGGCGAAAACGCAGCGGCTGACCCTTGCCGGTGACTTCCGGCAATGCAGCGACCGCATCCTGCCGCCGCCAGTGATGCACTGCGAAACGCGCGTCGAACTCGGCTTTGAACGGCCAGCAGAACCCGATGACTGTTCGCCGCGGTGCCGGCAGCATGGCCTGCAGCAATGCAGTCATGCGCTGCCCCCACGCGGCGCGCTGCACTTCCGGCAC
>JANNHN010000260.1:0-5076 GCA_031404395.1 Betaproteobacteria bacterium | reverse complement strand
CCGGCGCGGGCGGTGGCGGCGATGCAGGATCCCAATCCGCAGACGGCGGGCAGGAGTATCGAGCGGTTGCGTTCCGCGGGCATCACGGTCGATGTGGGTTTGATGGAGCACGAAGCGCGCGAACTGAATATCGGTTTCGTGTCGCGCATGACGCGCGGCACGCCGTGGGTGCGCATGAAAGTCGCCGCCAGTCTCGATGGCCGCACCGCACTGGCGAATGGCGAGAGCCAGTGGATCACCGGAGATGCAGCGCGTAAAGACGGCCATGCCTGGCGCGCGCGTTCCTGCGCGGTGCTGACCGGGGTCGGCACCGTGAAAGACGACGATCCGCAACTGACGGTGCGCGACGTGGCGACCAGCCGCCAGCCGCTTCGGGTGGTGGTGGATAGCAGGCTGCAGACGCCGCTTGCCGCGCGCGTGCTGGGACCAGGCGCGCTGATTGCCGCGGCGGGCGTGGATGCGCCGCGCAGCGTGGCGCTGCGCGCAAAAGGTGCAGAGGTGGTTGTGCTGCCCAATCACGAGGGTAAGGTGGAATTGCCGACGCTGCTGCAGGAACTGGCGCGGCGCGGCTGCAACGAAGTGCATGTCGAGGCCGGACACCAGCTGAACGGATCGTTGCTCGATGAAGGGCTGGTCGATGAATTGCTGATTTATTTTGCGCCGTGCATTCTGGGCGATACGGCGCAGGGCATGTTCCATCTGCCGCCGCTGGCGAATCTGGCCGGGCGACGCCATGTAAAAATTACCGACATCCGGCGCATCGGCGACGATGTGCGGGTGCTGGCGAGAATCGATCCATGAGAGTCGGGTAAATGTTTACCGGCATCGTTGCGGCGGTGGGCCGTATTGAAACGGTGAAACCTGCGCCGGGCGGTGTGCGATTGCGCGTCGCGACCGGAGGCATGGGTATGGATGATGTGACCCTCGGCGACAGCATCGCCGTCAACGGCGCATGCCTGACCGTGGTCGCGTTCGACAAAAACTCATTTGAGGCCGAGGTCTCGCAGGCAACGCTGGGCGTCGTCGCCGGTTTTCCGGCGGGCGCCGCAGTCAATCTGGAAAAAGCGCTGCGTCTGGCTGATCGTCTGGGCGGCCATCTGATGAGCGGGCACGTTGATGGCGCCGGTACGGTATCGCGCTTCGAGCCGGTGGGGGATAATCGCCGCCTCGTGATTGCCGCGCCGCGCGATATCGCGCGCTACATTGCGCGCAAGGGTTCGATTGCGGTGGACGGCGTCAGCCTGACGGTGAATGCGGTTGAAGGCGCGGATTTTGAAGTGAACCTGATTGCGCATACGCTGGCGAATACCACGCTGCAGCACCTGCAGCCGGGTGCTCGGGTGAATCTTGAGGTGGACTTGCTGGCGCGTTACATTGAGCGCCTGCAGGAAGCAGGAGCAGGCAGGGAAGCAAAACGGTGAAATCAGGAAAAGACGACATGGCCATCAGTCCTACCGCCGACATCATTGCCGACATGCGCGCCGGACGCATGGTGGTGCTGATCGACGAGGAGGATCGCGAGAACGAGGGCGACCTGGTGCTCGCCGCGGAATTCGCCACGGCCGAGTCCATCAATTTCATGGCGCGTTACGGCCGCGGCCTGATCTGCCTGACATTGACCGAGGAACGCTGCCGGCAGTTGAATCTGCCGCTGATGGTCAGCAATAACCGCTCGCCGATGGGCACCAATTTCACGCTGTCGATCGAAGCGGCGGAGGGCGTTACCACCGGCATTTCCGCGGCGGATCGTGCACGTACCGTGCAGGCGGCGATCCGCGCCGACGCCGGTCCCGCCGACATCGTGCAGCCGGGGCATATTTTTCCGCTGATGGCGCAGAACGGCGGCACGCTGGTGCGCGCCGGGCATACCGAGGCCGGTTGTGATCTGGCGCGGTTGGCGGGCGTCACGCCGGCGGCAGTGATCTGCGAAATTCTCAAAGAAAACGGCGAGATGGCGCGCTTGCCCGATCTGATCGAGTTCGCCGCGCAGCACAAGCTGAAAATCGGCACCATCACGGATCTGATTCATTACCGCAGCAGCAACGAATCGCTGGTGAAGCGCGCCGCCGAGCGCGACATCGAGACCGCGCATGGCGCATTCCGGCTGGTGGCCTATACCGAGACCGCGGCCCGGCAGACGCATCTGGCACTGGTGCGCGGCAAACTCACGGCGCGTGATGAAGTGCTGGTGCGGGTGCATGAGCCGGTATCGCTGATCGATCTGCTGGATGCCAGCGCGACCAGCCATTCGTGGAATCTGCACGATGCGATGGCGGAAATCGCGCGCGCCGGTTGCGGCGTAATCATCCTGCTGCACCGGCAGGAAACCGCGGCGGAATTGCTCGAACGCGTGCAACCGCAGAGCGAGCGCAGCGGACCCACGAAGATCGTGCTGCGTAATTACGGCATCGGCGCGCAGATTCTGCGCGATCTGGGCGTCAAGAAAATGCGGGTCATGGCGCAGCCGCTGCGCATGCCGAGCATGGCAGGATTTGATCTGGAAGTGACGGGTTACCTGCAACCGCCTGGAAAGCAGTGAATGAGTGAAGGGGTGAAGGGGTGAAGGGGTGAAAAGGATTCTCAATAGCATGTTTGGCAATACTTTCCGGGACTGCGATTGCATCGAGCAATGCAGTACCACATTCACATCTTCACTCATTCACCCCTTCACTCCTTCACCAATTCACAGCTTCACGGACACAAAATGAGCCGTTACGACGACATCGAAGAGCTGGAACCGGAGCACAACGGCGCAGGGCTGCGCATCGGCATCGTCATGGCGCGATTCAACATCGATGTCGGCGACGGTCTGTTGTCGAGTTGCACCGCGGCGCTGGCAAAACACGGTGTGGCGAAAAAGGACATGCGCATCGTCACTGTGCCCGGCGCGCTGGAAATCCCGCTGACGCTGAAGACAATGGCGCAGAGCGGTAAATACGACGCGCTGATTGCGCTCGGTGCGGTGATTCGCGGCGAGACTTACCATTTTGAAATCGTGTCGAACGAATCTGCGCGCGGCATCACCGACGTGCAGCTTGAAACCGGCCTGCCGATTGCCAACGGCATCCTCACGACCGAAAACGACGACCAGGCTGAAGTGCGCATGGCGCAGAAGGGCCTCGACTGCGCGCTCGCGGCCATCGAGATGGCACACTTGCTCAAGCGCATCAGGTAAACATATGCCATTGTTTTTAAACAGTTATTTGTGCCGCACGGTGTGTGGCCGCCGCACCGGAAAACCATGAAATCCAGCCGTCGCCGTTCGCGTGAATTCGCTTTGCAGGGTCTCTACCAGTGGCAGCTCGCGGGCACTGACCCGCAGCTCATTGCCCAGCAGTTGGGCGAGGCTGAAGGCTTCAACAAGATTGATATCGATTATTTCAATACGCTGCTGAACGGGGCTGTCGCACATGCGGCGGAGATGGAGCTGCTGATTACGCCGCTGCTCGACCGCTCCTATAAAAGCCTGTCGCCGGTGGAGCGCGGCATTCTGCTGCTCGGGGGTTTTGAGTTTCGCGCGTGCCTGGAAGTGCCGTACCGGGTGGTGATCAACGAAGCAATCGAACTGGCCAAGTCGTTCGGCGGCACCGACGGCCACAAATATGTGAACGGCGTGCTCGACAAGATGGCCATGCAACTGCGTGCGCCGGAAGTGCAGGCCGGACGGAGTTGACCGACAGGGGAGTTGTACGATGGACGAAGAAAAACTGAAAAAACGCATATACGCGTTTCATTTTGCCGGGGTGCTGAACCTGTTTCTCGGTCTGTACGTGCTGCTGTATGGCGGCGGCGTCGAGCCTTCGACCCGCAATATCATGCTGCTGTTCTTTTTCGGCTTTGCCGCGCTGGATTTCTGGTTCCCGACGCACCTGAAGAAGAAATTCGCCGAACAAAAAGCATTGATGGAGCAGGCAAAGGCACAGGCGCAACAACCGGCGGCGGGATCGGCGGAGCAGCTTCGTAGCCCGGATGGAACGAAGTGAAATCCGGGGTGGCGCGTTCACTTCCCCGGATTGCGGCCTGACGGCCTGCATCCGGATCTACGGATGCTTTGCATTCATCACTCCGCACTTTGCACCGGGTTCCGTGGTAGCCTGATTTTCCGCTGGCGTTTGTCGCGAAGGCGGTCATCTCTGGGGGGAGACAGCAATGCAATCCGCAATAATCGGTAAGTGCCTGGCACTGGTAACCCTGTCGCTGGCAATCCTGTTCACCGGCATCGCGCCGGTTCATGCGCAGTATCCCAACAAACCCGTCCGCTTCATCCTGCCGTTCCCGCCGGGCGGCGGTACCGACACGCTGGCGCGCATTCTCGGCAGCAAGCTGGCCGAAGGCCTGGGGCAGCAGGTGATCCTCGACAACCGGCCGGGCGCGGGTTCCAATCTCGGCGCCGAGATTGCAGCCAAGGCGCCACCCGACGGCTACACGCTGTTGATGGCCAACATCGCGCACAGCATCAACGTGACGCTGTACAGCAAATTGAACTACAACCTCGTCAAGGATTTCGCGGCAGTGTCGCTGCTGGCTTCAGCGCCGAACATCGTCGTGGTGCATCCGTCGGTGCCGGTGAAGTCGATCAAAGAACTCGTGGCGCTGGCGCGGTCCCGTCCGGGTGCTCTCGATTACGCCTCATCGGGCAGCGGCAGCTCGGCGCATCTTGCCGCGGTGCTGATGCTGGAATTGACCAAGACCAAAATGAATCACATCCCGTACAAGGGCGGCGGGCCGGCGGTGGTCGCGCTGATCAGCGGCGAAGTCTCCATCGGCTTCGCCACGACGCCGTCGGTGATCGGCCACATCAAGTCGGGCAAACTGCGCGCGCTCGCCGTGACCGGCGCGAAACGCTCGCCGGCCGCGTCCGATTTGCCGACCGTCAGCGAAGCGGGCATTCCCGGCTACGAGATGAGCGGCTGGTACGGCATTCTGGTGCCTACCGGCACGCCGCAGGGCGCCATCACGCGGCTGCACGCTGAGTCACTGAAAGTGCTGAAATTCCCGGACGTCATCGAGCGTATGGCCGTGGCGGGTTTTGAGCCGGTCGGCAACTCGCCGGCGGAGTTCACCGCGTTCATCGCC
>JANNHN010000259.1:0-5090 GCA_031404395.1 Betaproteobacteria bacterium | reverse complement strand
CAGCCAACTGGTGTCGATTGCCGCTCTGGCGGTGGCGATACTCGCGGCGCGTTCCAGCTCGCAGATGGGGGAGGCGGCCCTGGCCTTCGGGCAGGCCGGCGTCATCCAGAGCCAGCTCAACTTTACGCGCGACAACGAGCGCGAAGCGGACCGGGTTGGTCTGCAGTTGCTCGAGGGCGCCGGGTTCGATCCGCGCGGAATGTCAGGATTTTTCGAGCGCTTGCAGCGCGCTACACGGGTGTACGAAGGTGGCGCCCCGTCTTACCTGCGAACCCACCCACTGACGCATGAGCGGATTGCCGACATCCAGAACCGCTTGGAGGGGTTGCCCTACCGGCAGGTGCCTGACAGTCTTGATTTTCAACTGATCCGCGCCAGGCTGCGGGCGGAATCCGAGAATCCGCGCGATGCCGTCGCGTTTTTCGAGGCGAGTCTCGCCGAGCGCAAATTCCTGTCGGAAACGGCGAGCCGTTACGGGCTGGTGGCCAGCCTGATGCGCATGCGCGATTTTACGCGGGCGCAGCGCGAGATCGCCCCCTTGCGCAATACGGCCAGTCCGATTGTTGCCAATCTGGCGTGCCAGCTTGCGGAAGCTGCCGGGTCGCCGGAGAAGGCGCTGGCGTGCTACCAGACGGCGTTGCACGCGTACCCGAATGCCCGTGCCCTGATTTACGGCCACGCGAACCAGTTGTTGCATACGAACCAGTCCGCGGCCGCACTGCAACTGATCGAAACGCGATTAAGGGCGCAACCGGAGGACGCCAGGCTGTACCAATTACAGGCACGTGCTTATGCCGCGCTGGGCAACGGACTGATGCAGCACCGGTCGCAGGCCGAAGCCTATTTACGCAGCGGGCAATTGGGTGCCGCGGTCGAGCAATTGCAGATTGCGCTGAAAACCGGGGGCGGCGATTTTTATCAGCTCTCGGCGACAGAAGCCCGGTTGCGCGAATTGCGCCGCCTGCTGGCCGAGCAGGATAACAAGCGACAGAACGTGAAATAGTTCACCTGGAAGTGTTGCCGGCCTCGCTGTTTTTTCGTGCAGCGGCGGCCCGGCCGGATTAATGCTATTTTCCGCGCATGAGTACAGAGATCGGAACAGACACCGTACCGCAGCAGGTCGAAACGCGGAAGATCGGCAAGTACGAACTCATCAAAGAGCTTGGGCGCGGCGCGACCAGTGTGGTGTACAAGGCATTCGATCCGTTCCAGGATCGCGAAGTCGCCGTGAAAGCAGTTTTTCCGGAAGCTCTGGGCGACGTGGAAAATGGGCGGCGTTATCGCAAGCTGTTCGTGACCGAAGCGTCGCTGGCCGGCAAACTGTCGCATCCGCATATTGTGGCGATCTTTGATGCTGTGGCTGACGAGGAAGCCAGCTATATTGTCATGGAATACGTTAATGGCACGACACTGGAGCAGTACGCGCGCGTGGACAAGCTGCTGCCGGTAACGCGGGTGTTGGAGATCATTTACAAATGCGCGCGTGCACTCGATTACGCAGCGCGGGAAGGTGTAATTCACCGGGATATCAAGCCGGCGAACATACTGCTATCCACCGGGGAAGACATCAAGATATCCGACTTCGGCGCAGCACTGAACGCGGCCAGCGACTCTACGCAGATCACCGGCGTGGGATCTCCGGCCTACATGTCACCGGAGCAAGTGCGCGAACAGCAGTTGACTTATCAGACGGATATTTTTTCGCTGGGCGTGGTGTTCTACCAGTTGCTGACGGGCCGTCTGCCATTTCTGGGTACCAACAACTACAGCATCATCTATCAGATCATCAATGTTGATCCGGCCCCGCCGAGCCGGTTCCGCGCCGAGGTGTCGCCGCAGATTGATGCCATGGTATTGCGCATGCTGCAAAAAAATACTGCCGACCGCTATCAGCTTTGGGGCGATCTGGCCGGCGATCTGGTGGAAGTGCTTGGAGGATCGCGCGCCAAGGCGAAGGGCAGCATGCCGGAAGCTGAAAAATTCGACACACTGCGCAAGCTCGATTTTTTTCATGCGTTCAGCGATGTTGAGTTATGGGAGGTACTGCGGCTTGCCAAATGGCACCGTTTGCCTCGCGACGAAGTGCTGATACAGGAAGGCGACATCGGGTCGTCGTTTTTCATCCTGGCGAGCGGCGAGGTCCAGGTGCGCAAGCAGGATCGTTTGCTCAACATTCTCAAGGCCGGCGAGTGTTTTGGCGAGATGGCCTATCTGGGCAAACACAAGTTTCAGCGATCAGCGAGTGTGGTAGCAGCCACGGATATCGTGGTCATCGAGATTCGCGCCGAAACCCTGCCTCAGGCGTCAGAACTCTGCCGCCACCATTTCAATGGAGCGTTTCTGGAGCTGCTGGTGGATCGCCTGGGAACAGCTAATCTGCGATTGTCACAATTGCTGGCGGAGCAAAACATCAGTGTTTATTGATGCGCCGGGAGGGCTGCCGGCATGGCACACCTCCGGTTTGGCGCTATCTCGTATATTAGCGTTTAATGTTACATTAGCTTATTTGAAGAGGAGGGGTTCAAATGCAGTTTGACAAGGAACTCGATGCGCGCGGCCTGAACTGTCCGCTGCCCATACTGCGCACCAAGAAAGCGTTGACCGATATGACCACCGGCCAGGTGCTGAAAATCATGGCGACCGATCCCGGTGCGGTCAAGGATTTTCAGGCGTTTTCGAAGCAGACCGGCAATGCGCTGCTGTCGTCGGATGCAGCCGACAAGGAATTCACTTTTTTCATGAAAAAGAAATAAAACGGAAACCGCACAGCGCGCAGCTGAATGGCATGCAATGCGGATTGCCGTGGACCGGTGATGGCAACCAGGGGCGGCATGAAAATATAAATTAAAACAATAAGTTACGTTTTATTCTCACTCTGCGCTCTGGGTGCTGAACCGCTGCGGGCGCAGGAGGTCGCGTTTGCCACCAAATCGCTGACGCCGGAGTCCGCGCTGAAAGCGGCGCAGGCGGCGTTGAAAAAATGCCGCGACGACGGCTTTCAGGTCGCGGTCGCGGTGGTCGATCGTAGCGGGATCACGCAAGTGATGTTGCGTGATCGTTTTGCCGGACCGCACACGCCGGCGATGGCCGAAGACAAGGCGTGGTCGGCAGTGACGTTTCGCACCAACACCGCGGAGCTCGATCGCGTCACCCAGCCGGGCATGCAGCAGAGCGGCATTCGCCAGCGCCCGCGCGTTGTTGTTGTGGCCGGAGCATGATCATCGAAGGCGCAGGATCGTTGCTCGGCGGCATCGGGGTATCCGGTGCGCCCGGCGGCGACCGCGACGACGTTTGCGCCAAAGCCGGTATTGCCGCGATCCAGGACAGCATCGATTTCTGACGCGAACAGCCATGGACACCGTGGCCGATAACGTCCAGCGCGCGAACGGTGCTTATTGCGGGCTGGCGCGACATCGCCAAAGTCCAGCGCCAGTTCAATGATGCGGCAGTGAAAGCGGGCCTCTGAGCCAGTGCTTTCCCCGGCCATTTTGCGGTCCCCGCAGCGGGACGCGCGGGCTGCGCACCAGACTGCTCCCACGGTTCTATTGACATCCTTGCGAGGCGGGAACATCATCAAATAATAATATGTCTATAAAGTAATGTTCCGGCGATGGCATGGCGCGCGATTTCACCGGAGCTGCGGTTGCTTCAGGCAAGGAGGATGATTTGAGAAAAACGATTTGGATCGGAGTGGTTTTGACTTTTTTTTCAGCGGCGGGCCAGGCTGCGCCGGTGATGATGGGGCCGGAATGGGGGCAGGGCATGTGCCAGGCATGGAATGCCGATCCGGAACTGACCAGAAAACTGGTCGAATCGGACTGGGTTAATAACGACAAAAAGCGCGGCTTCAAGGCGATGCAGATCTATCGTGCCGATTGCGAGGGCAGCCCGCGTATCGAACTGCGCGTGTCCGAGAAAAACGGCAAGGCGGTATGCGTTTATGGCGGCAAAGCCGAAACGAAGCTCGATTCCGATGTGGATTACCTGATGTGGGCGGATACGCCCCGCTGGACTGAAATGGGCAAAGGCGAATACGGTCCGATACGCGCGATGTTTTTCCAGCGCCTGCGTTTTGATGGCCCCATGGGCGAAGCGATGGGCAATATGGGTCCCTTCGGGAGCTTTCTGCTGCTGGTGGGCAAGGTGCCTGGCGATGTGGCGACGTGCCCGGCCAAATAACCATGAAATGGTTCGCGCAGAGGTTGCGCGTCCACCCGGGACAGTTTGATAGTCTGATTGAATAAAGGAAACGCTGAATAAGTGGATTCCGCTCATGGTTCGATGCTTCGACAGCGCTCAGCATCACCACGAACGGAATCAACAACTTACCGTTCGTCCCCGGATCGAGTCCGGGGCAGGCTCTGAGCCTGTCGAAGGACTTGTTCAGCGCTTCCTAAAGAGTATTGTTTCGTGTCAGTGGCCAGCGTGGAAGAAAACAGGTTTGATTCCATGTGTGCAAGCGCAGAATGCCGGCGCCCGGTTGCAATAATTTTCTGAGGGAATTACATGTCGGAAATGATTGAGCTTCACCGGATAGATGAAATTATCGAAAAGCGGCTCGAAGCGTTGCTGCCCAAGAAGCTGGAGGAAATCGCGGCCCGCAAAACGCCGTCGATGACCATCATCGCCACCAAGGGCACGCTCGACTGGGCCTATCCGCCGTTCATTCTGGCTTCCACTGCAGCGGCGCTGGGCTGGAATGTATCGATTTTCTTCACGTTCTACGGGCTGCAACTGCTGCGCAAGGATCTCTCACACCTGAAAGTCAGTCCGCTGGGCAATCCGGCGATGCCGATGAAAATGCCCTTCGGCCCGGACTGGTTCAAAGCGATCAACTGGAACATCCCGAATATCATCCAGGCGTCGGTGCCCGGTTTTGAATCGCTGGCGACGATGCTGATGAAGCAGACGATCCGCAACAGCGGCGTGCCCGAAATAGCTGAACTGCGCGGCCTGAGCCTCGAAGCCGGCGTCAACATGATCGGCTGCCAGATGACGGTCGACCTGTTCGGCTTCACGCACGGGGATTTCATCCCGGAAGTCAAAGAGTATTGCGGCGCGGCGACGTTCCTGCCGATGGCGCAGGAAGC
>JANNHN010000258.1:0-4253 GCA_031404395.1 Betaproteobacteria bacterium | reverse complement strand
GAAATTCCTGCGCCTCAACCGTTTCCAGACCGCCGCGCCAAGTCCGACATTCAACGCATCCGTTGACGTTATTTGCCTGTCCTGTCACGACAAAAACGGTGTGATGGGCGTCTGGGCTTATTCCGCGCATGCCAATCCGCTGGTGGCCACGCAGACTTATCTGGGTACTGAGGGTAATCCGGCGACACCGGCCGGGCTGCGGCAGTTCCCGACGGGTCTGCCGGTATGGAAGGCTTCATGCCTGAACTGCCATGACACGCATACCGTGCAGGGCGCGCGGCGATTGCTGCGTGAGGGCACCGACGGCGTGGGCACGCCGAAAACCGGGGGGGCAGCCGCGCTCGAGGAAACCTGCTACCAGTGCCATACCAATGCCGCTTCAAGCATACTGTCTTCGGTCGCCACGGTACCAAATATCCGGGATGATTTTGTGCTTTCGTCGCGGCGCATGCCCATCACGTCCGCCAACCAGGCTGCCGGCGCCGAGATGCATGACATCGGCGGGGCATTCAATGATGCGGGTTTAATCGACTGCACGGGACCCACCAATCGCTGTGGTGCGGATTTCATCGAGTCACGCGCACGCCTCGGTCGCAACAACCCGAACAACCGGCACGCCGAATGCACCGACTGTCACAATCCGCACCGTGTCGTGAAATTCAAATCCTTTCTGGGCAATCCGGCGGGGAGCATCAGCGGTGCGCCGGACGCCAGCGGCACCCATACGCACACGGATGCGGCCATGTTGCATACCAACATCATCTCGGGCGTTCTGCGCGGCACCTCGGGTGTCGAGCCGATTTACGGATCGACCACGTTTAACAGTCTGCCCGCGAGTTATGTGGTCAAACGTGGCGACCCCGGCGCCAGCGTCGATACCAGCGTCGGCGCGGGTTACGTCACGCGTGAATACCAGATCTGCCTGAAATGCCACTCGGATTATGGCTATAGCGACAACAATACCTACCCCACCGGCGACCGCCCGAATCTCGGTAGCTTCACAGGAGGCACGCCCTCCGGCACCAACAACCTTACCCAGTACACCAATCAGGCGAAGGAATTCCAGTCGCCATCGACTCATCAGGGCGGCGTGACCGCTGCGGGCACCGGCGCGGCGGCGGCCTATGCCACCAACAATCACCGTTCGTGGCATCCGGTGATGGACGTGACGGGGCGCACGGGGACAATACGCGGCAACGGAACCAACATCAGTGCACGCTGGCGCCTGCCATGGAGCAACTCGGTGGGCGCGCAGAGCATGTATTGCAGCGATTGTCACGGCTCGAACGTGACTTCGGCGACATCGGCGATACCCGACGGTGGCGAGAACGGCAATCCATGGGGGCCGCACGGCTCGAACAATAATTTTCTGCTGAAAGGCTTGTGGAACACCAGTACCGGCTCGGGCCAGCAGGCGACCGGGTTGTGCTTCAAGTGTCACGACTATGCGAGTTACGCCACTGATTCCGGAAATCGCACCGGGTTTTACAACGACCCGAGCGACAGAGGCCGTGGTGATCTGCATTCCTATCACGCCAACAGGATTGGAAGCATGCGCTGCAACTGGTGCCACGTGGCCGTGCCGCATGGCTGGAAGAACAAGGCGCTGCTGGTCAATCTGAATGACGTCGGCCCCGAGGGCGGTTTCGCGGCGGGAACGCAGCAGCGCAATGGTACGACGGCAGGTTATAACCGCGAGCCTTACTATCTCAACTCAGTGCTGAAAGTGATCAATTTCCGGAATAGCGGGCTGTGGAGGGAGAACGATTGCGGCTCTGCGGGCGCGCCGGGCAATGGCTTGACAGGAAAAGACTGGATGACCAGTGGCAGCGAGAGTTGCTCGACCCCGCCGTGACGACCGCGACTTCCGGTCATGCTGCGACACCCGCTGGCGCTGAACACGGACTGACCCCGGGCAGCGTCGCGCACTATGCGGCCTCGCTGCGGCTCACGCTGGTCATCCTGTTGTTGCTCGCGCTGGGTACCGTAGCGGCATTGACCCAGACTGTGCCGCCGACCTGGGCGTTGAGTGTACCCCTGGCGTTGTGCGCACTGAATCTCGGCGCGGCCATGGCCACCAACGTGGCGTTCCGCAGGCAAATGCCGCTGCTGGTGTTCCATCTGGCATTGCTTGCGATCATCGTACTGGTTGCCACGGGGCGCATGACTTACCTGAAGGGTCATGTCGAGTTGTCCGAGGGTGGCGTGTTTGACGGTGCCCTGACTGGTTCCGAGTCGGGTCCCTGGCATGTGTCTCGACTGGACAGGGTGCGTTTTGCCAACCTGGGCTTCGAGATTGATTACCAACCGGGCATCAAGCGCGGCAGTACGCGAAACCGTGTGGTCTGGGTTGATCCGGAAGGCGTCGAGCGGCAGGGCACCATTGGCGACACCGTACCGTTGATGCTGCAGGGTTATCGTTTTTACACCAGTTTCAACAAGGGCTTCGCACCCAGATTTTTGTGGCAGCCGGTGACCGGCGCTGCGGAACGCGGCACCATTCATTTTCCGTCCTATCCGATACACGAATATGGTCAGGCCCTCGAATGGACGCCGCCCGGCAGCGAGCTCAAGCTGTGGACACAATTGCAGTTCGATGAAGTACTGCTGGACCCGGAGCGCACCTCGCAATTCCGGCTGCCAGAGCATCACAAGCTGGTGGTACGACACGGGGAATCGCGCCGGGAATTGGCTCAGGGCGAGCGCCTGTCGCTGCCCGGTGGCGTGCTGCAATATGAAGGCTTGACGACATGGATGGGATACACCGTGTTTTATGACTGGACGATACCGTGGCTGCTAGCGGCGTGCGGTCTGGCTGTTGCCAGCCTGGGATTGCATTTCTGGACGAAATTCCGCAGCCGTCCGTGGGATCAGGCCGCAGGATGATCTTGTACCCGCCGTATTCTCCGCTGGATACCGGAGCGCATGATGCTTGACTGGGAATCCCGTGCATTATGGGGTGCGCTGATCGCCTACGTATTGAGCGGCTCGCTCGCCGTGGGCAGTGCGGTGCTCGGCAAAAAGGCGGAACGCCTGGTGCTCGTGCTGATCGTCGTCGGCCTGGTCGCGCACACGACGTCGATCGCTGTGCGCTGGGTCCGTCTGGATCACGGCCCGTTTGTCACGATGTTCGAAATTCTGTCGAGCAATATCTGGAGCCTGCTGGTCATTTACTCGATTGCCTACTGGAGCGTGCGGGCCGTACGTCCGACGGCAGCCATTGTGATGCCAGTACTGTTTGTATTGATGGGCTGGTTGTTGACGGTGAGCCCGCAAGCCGGGCATCTGCCAGCGACCTACCATACGATCTGGCTTTACGTGCATGTAGGCTTGGGCAAGGTATTTCTTGGCGCAACATTGATTGCGGTCGGCTTGTCCGGGGTGATTTTGCTGCGTGAGGCCGGCTGGGCCCGCTTCCCGGCGTTGCCCGCCAATGACCGTGTCGATGAACTGGCCTACCGGTTTCTTGCGCTGGGTCTCGTGTTCGAGTCGCTGATGTTGATCGCAGGGGCCATCTGGGCGCAGGACGCGTGGGGCCGCTATTGGGCATGGGATCCGCTGGAAACCTGGGCGTTCATCACCTGGCTCAGTCTGGTCTTTGCCATCCACCTGCGCTTCACGCTGAAGCCCGGTCCGCGCACGGGCGCGATCATGGTACTCGTTGTATTTGTGCTGGCGTTCCTGACGTTTTTTGGCGTGCCTTTCATTTCGATCGCGCCGCACAAGGGCGCGGTTTGATGCAGTCAGCAGTTGCTGTAGGTGAAGGGGAATCCTTGTTCGGCCAGGACCGGCTGACACGGGCTTGGCTGTTGCTGGCCACCGGCGCATTCGCCGTATCCACGCTCTATGCACTGGTGCTGGTCCTCGCGCGGACGCCGGGCATCGGCGCGGCACTGGGTCTCGCACCGCTGTTCCGTGCAGCGCTAGTGGCGCATGTGATCGGCGCCTCGGTCATCTGGTTTCTGGCGTTTGCTGCGGCCGCCTGGAGCGGCATTGGATCACGGAACGGTGGCCGCATCGGCTGGCTGGCGTTTGTCCTCGCGGCCGGTGGCGTGGCTACGCTGTTTGCTGCACCGTTATTCGGCGGCTCGCCCGTACTCAGTAATTACATTCCGGTGATCGACTCACCGTTGTTTCTTGCCGGCCTGGTCTGGTTTTCCGCAGGGATCACGATAGCCGCACTGCGTGCACTGCTTACAGGATACAGGGACTGTACGCGCGGGCCATGGGCCACAGCAACTTACTTGTCGACG
>JANNHN010000257.1:0-3174 GCA_031404395.1 Betaproteobacteria bacterium | reverse complement strand
CGCCCCTGAACCACGGCGCCCAACTGGATTTCCAGGGTCCGGTAATACACATCCCCTGTGACATTGGCCTTGCTCTGCAGTTCAACATAGTCTGTGGCGTGCACCGGGCCGACCACGGTGCCATTGATAACCACATGGGAGACACGGATTTCGCCTTCGATGCGGGCAGCCTCGGACAGCACCAGCGCACCGGGTTTGCCTTCAGCAGACATGACGTTGCCGTGCACGCGCCCATCGACGCGCAGGCCGCCGTCAAACATCAGATCACCCTTGATCACCGTGCCGGCCCCGATCAGGCAATCAATGCGATTCTGCGGTTTGGTTGGTTTATTGCCGAACATGAAGTTCTCCCGCCTTTATTTAAAGAGTGACGTTATGCGTCAGTTTTGGTGCATCGGAGTTGCCTTCAAACACGCGCACCTGCAGGCCCTTCACCGCAGCCCCGGGCGGAATCCTGAACATGCCTTCGACGCGCTGAAACAACTTGAAACTGACTTGATATTCCCTGGCATCCGCCGCCCGCCCGGAGTCCGGCGGCAGCATCAATGCCACTTTACGGCCATCCTGCTCCAAATTCAACACCAGCTGCAACCGTCCGTTGAACTCCTTGGCCCGCGCGCCCGTCTGCACCAGCAACAATTGATAGCGATATTCGCCGGGCACTGTCTCCGGCATCATGCGAAAACGGTTGACGCTGATCGCGCCATCCTTGCCGGTGGCGGTCAACGACTGGAAAAACGCCAGATCTTCCTTCAGCGTTGCATTCTCCTGCGCCAACGCTTTGACCTGTCCCGCGAGTTCGCCATAGGTTGCGCGCTCAATCTGCAGCTGGCGTTCGGCAGATGCTGTTTTCGCATTCAACTCGGCCAGTTCCGTCTGCTGGCGCTGCACGATCTCGCTGAGCTCTGCGCGCACACGCGCCGCTTCGGTCTTGCGGAAACCGGCGAACTCCAGTCCGTAATCGTAAGTAATCCAGGCCACCCCGGCGACTACAGCCACCAGCACCGCGTAGCCCAGCCATTGCCAGTACCAGGGCACATGCGGTCGCACCGACAAGCGAGGCGCATGGTTGCCGAAGCGCCGGCCGAAGGCCTTCAGCATGCGCCGCATCCCGTTCATGGCAGCAGGGCGACCTGCGTCAGCCCGGCATCCTCTGCCATGCCGAACATGATGTTCATGTTCTGCACGGCCTGGCCGGCGGCACCCTTCACCAGATTGTCGATGACCGACAACACGACGACGGTATCGCCGCCCTGCGGCTGATGCACGGCAATCCGGCAATGGTTGGTGCCGCGCACCGAGCGTGTTTCCGGATGACTGCCCGCAGACAGTACATCGACAAACTTCTCCTGCGCGTAGCGCTTTTCGTACAACGTCTGCAAATCCACAGCCTTGGTCAACCGCGCATACAGCGTCGCATGGATGCCGCGGATCATCGGTGTCAGGTGCGGCACAAATACCAGACCGACCGGACGCCCGGCGGCGCGTGACAGCCCCTGCGCGATTTCCGGCAGATGGCGATGTCCCGTAACACCGTAAGCTTTGAAATTGTCAGCGGCTTCTGCATGCAGGAGATGCGTCTCGGCCTTGCGGCCTGCGCCCGACACGCCGGATTTGGCGTCGGCGATCAGGTGTCCAACATCAACGCAGCCGGCCTCCAGCAACGGCAGAAAACCGAGTTGCACCGCCGTCGGATAGCACCCGGGGTTGGCAATGACGCGCGCTTTCCTGATCTGGTCGCGGGCGACTTCGGGCAGCCCGTACACCGCCTCCGCGACCAGCTCCGGGCAGGCATGCTTCATGTTGTACCACTGCTCCCACAGCGCAACATCACGAATGCGGAAGTCGGCGGCAAGATCAATCACCTTGACGCCGGCATCCACCAGCGCACGCGCCTCCTGCATTGCGACGCCGTTGGGTGTCGCAAAGAACACCACATCGCATTGTTCGAGCCCGGCAGCGGCCGGCTCGGTAAAGCGCAGATCGACGCGCCCGCGCAGATTGGGAAACATGTCCGCCACCGGCATGCCGGCTTCCTTGCGCGAGGTAATCGCCCGCAAGTCGCACTGCGGATGCTGGCACAGCAAACGCAGCAGTTCGACGCCGGTATATCCGGTGCCGCCGACGATGCCGGCCTTGATGGTCTTTGCTGTCATGCCTGCTACCCCCCATACAACGTCTGCCGATGTCGGCATATCACGACACTGCACTTGCGCCAGAGACGACAAAGCCGCCCTGAGGCGGCTTTGTCATCTTGACTGCTGTTCTTCCAAATAGCGTTAACGCTTGGAGAACTGCTTGCGCCGCCGCGCCTTGCGAAAACCGACTTTCTTGCGCTCGACTTCGCGCGCATCGCGCGTGACGAGCCCGGCCTTGCGCAGCGCCGGCTTCAGCGTTGCATCATAATCGATCAGCGCCCGGGTGATGCCGTGACGCACCGCGCCGGCCTGACCGGATTCACCGCCACCGTCCACGTTGACGCTGATGTCGAAGTCCTGCAGTTTTTCAACCAGCACGAGCGGCTGGCGCACGACCATGCGACCGGTTTCACGCGAGAAAAACTCGTCCACCGGTTTGCCGTTGACCACGATATTGCCTTTGCCGGGCTGCAGGTAAACGCGGGCTACTGCGCTCTTGCGCCGGCCGGTGCCGTAATTCTTTTGAACTGCTGCCATGGTCTTTAATCCTAGATTTCGAGGGTCTTGGGCTGCTGCGCGACATGCGGATGATCGGTGCCGGCGTAAGCCTTCATTTTTTTCAACATCGCATAGCCGAGCGGGCCTTTGGGCAACATGCCCTTGACCGCTTTTTCCAGCGCACGCGTCGGATGTTTGGCCTGCATCTTTTCAAAGTTGGTCGTGTACAGACCGCCCGGATAGGTCGAGTGCCGATGGTAGAGCTTGTCCTGGGCCTTGTTGCCGGTCACGCGCACTTTGTCGGTATTGATGACGACGATAAAATCGCCGGTATCAATATGGCGGGTGAATTCGGGCTTGTGTTTGCCGCGCAGACGATGTGCGATTCCCGCAGCGAGCCGGCCCAGCACCTTGTCGGCGGCATCGACCACATACCATTCGCGTTTGATATCGTCCGGCTTGGCGGAGTAAGTCTTCATGCTTGATCCTGCCCGTTCGTCATGATTCAGGGAAACCGCGAATTTTATGGGAAATCAAG
>JANNHN010000256.1:0-1576 GCA_031404395.1 Betaproteobacteria bacterium | reverse complement strand
GGCGCCGGCATCATGTCCGCAGCGCTGCTGCTGATTTCGCTGATTGCCATCGGCGCCGCTTACTTCACGACCTCGCGCTCGCGGACACATCGCCATGGCTGAGCAAGGCATCCGCATCCGGCTGCAGCAAAGCGGGCCGATTCCGCTGGCCGCCACGATTGATTGCGCGCCGGGCGAAGTACTGGCGCTGGTTGGACCTTCGGGCAGCGGCAAGACCACCATCCTGCGCGCGATTGCCGGGTTGCTGCGCGTCAGGGATGGTGCGATCAATTGCAACAGCGATTGCTGGTTCGATGCGGCGCGCGATGTCTTTGTCGAAGCACGGCGTCGCCGTGTCGGTTATGTATTCCAGAATTACGCGCTGTTCCCGCATCTGAGCGCGCTGCACAACGTGATGGAAGCCATGCTCGAACTGCCACTCGCCGAGCGCGAACGCCGAGCCCGCGATGTACTGGCGCGGGTGCGGCTGTCAGGGCTGGAAGACCGCGTGCCGGCGATGCTGTCCGGTGGTCAGCAGCAACGCGTCGCTGTGGCGCGCGCACTGGCGCGCGAACCACGGGTGCTGCTGCTCGATGAGCCGTTTTCTGCAGTGGACCGTGCGACGCGCCAGCGACTGTATCGCGAACTGGCCGAACTGCGCCGCGAACTGGCGATGCCGGTGATCCTGGTCACCCACGATCTCGATGAAGCATTGATGCTGGCCGACCGGCTGTGCGTGCTGCACCAGGGCCGCACCTTGCAATCCGGCGATCCGTATACGGTGATGACGCATCCACAGACGGTGGAAGTCGCACAGCTCGTTGGCTTGCGCAACGTATTCCGCGCCGGTGTGGTGGCTCATGACATGGCGCGCGGTGTGACCGTCATCGAATGGCGCAAGCACCGCCTCGAAGCGCGGCTGCAGCCGGATTTTGCGTTGGGGCAACAGGTGACCTGGATCATCCCGCAGGGCCATATTGTGTTGCACCGGCGCGACCGGCCGTCGCGCGGCGAGCGCGAGAATCCGGTATCGGGCATCGTGATGGAATATCTGCCATTGGGTGAAAACGTTGCGTTGACCGTCGCTGTCAATGGTCCTGACAGACCGCCGCTGTTCATGACCGTTCCTGCGCACACCGTGCGCCGCAACGGCATCGCGGAGGGCATTGAGATCGGCGTATCCCTGCTCGCGGAAGGGATACATCTGATGCCTGCCGACGAAACCCGCACTCCTGCCAAGCCCGGTTAAATCGCAAAGAGGGAGCAGAGCGACGAATTCCGACTGCCGCACTGGTAATATTCCCCCTTGAGCCATTTGTCTGCGCACCCATGAAAATTTTCGGCTTCGCCGGCTATTCCGGCAGCGGCAAGACCACGCTGATCGAAAAGCTGATCCCGCTGTTCGTGCCGCTGGGCTGCAGCAGGCTGGCTTGCAGGGCCAACAGCTCCTGGGCGTCCTTGACCGACAGGGCGGCCTTGGTCGACTCGGCAACTTCGCTCATCGCGGTCTTGGCCACTTGCAGGTTCAGTTCAATCAGCTTTTCGACGCCTTCGAACGCCTTGTTGGTCAGGCCGAACAGGGTTTCGACATTGGCCT
>JANNHN010000255.1:0-1724 GCA_031404395.1 Betaproteobacteria bacterium | reverse complement strand
ACAACTTGCCGTTCGTCCTGAGCCTGTCGAAGGACTTGTTCAGAGTTTCCTTTATGGACTGCGGTGATGCGGGCACGGCGCTCAATACACCATCCCCGCCGCGGCTTCCTTCGGCAGATCCTTCTCCGCGTCGCCCAACTGCTCGTAAAACGATTCGATGTACGCCTTGAACGTGAAATCGTGGCGCTGCATTTCGATCTCGCCGAAATCCACCTGCGGGCGTGGCTGCAGGTCGAAGTGTCCGTGTTCATCGCGCCCGCGCACCAGACACGCCGGCATGCGGCGCTTGCCGATGTAGCGCGTGCGCGTCGGGATGTAGCTCAATGCCAGGCCCACGCGGCGCTCATCCGAGCGGTTGGGCTGCGACTGATGCACCGTGCAGGTGTGATGAAACGAAAATTGCCCCGGCTTGAGTATCGCGCAGTCGATCTGCGACTGGTCGAACCATTCGACGATGATCTGCCCCGCGGTATTGACGCTGTTCTTGATCAGCCCGCTTTTCTGCTGCAACTGGCCGCGGATATGACTGCCGACGGCAAATTCCACCGGCCCGGTATCCTCCGTGACATTGCACAGCGCGACCCAGGCCGTGACATGGTCATGCGGCCGCAGCCCGAAGTAAGTCGAATCCTGATGCCATGCAGCGATGCCCTCGCTCCGCGGCTCCTTGATGAAAAACCGGCTGGTGTAGAGCAGGATGTCCGGGCCGAGCAAATCTTCAACGGCATCGACTATCGCCGGCGTGCGCGCGAGTTCATCAACCCAGCGGCACATGAAATGCAGATTGCCGCGAAATTTTTTGTCGATCGCCATCAGCGAACCGCCGAGATGCTCCTCCGTCTTGCGTAATTCCTCGCGATAACGCACGACTTCAGCCGCATTCAATCCATCCAGCGGATACAGATATCCGTTGGCACGGTAATCCTTGATTTGCCGGGCGTTCAGTTTCTTCGGCATGACAGGGTCTCCATTACCCCTCAACCTTACACGCGATCCTGACACATTGTGGTCGCCATTCGTGAGCGAAATTCGTCGTGATAGTATAGCCATGAACAATCGCTGGCGACACCAAAGCCATGGCGGATTTCATCTGCCGCCGGCGCCAGCCCGCACCGCCGGAAGCCATCGATGGCCATCAATTACGAACAACTCCTCAACTGGGACATTCCACAAGTTGAACAAACGCTGACCCGGCGCGACACCATGCTCTACGCACTGGGCGTCGGCCTCGGCGCCGACCCGACGGACGCGCAGCAACTGCAGTTCGTCTATGAAGAACACCTGCAAGCGCTGCCGACGATGGCCATCATCCTCGGTTATCCGGGGCCCTGGCATGCCGCTCCCGGCACCGGCGTCACACGCAGTCACGTGGTGCACGGCGAACAGGGTTTTGTCATTCACCGGTCATTGCCGGTTGAAGGCGCCATCACCGGCAAAACGCGCGTCACCGCAGTGCTCGACAAAGGCCGCGACAAGGGCGCGTTGCTGGTCACGGCCTGCGATGTGCGCGATCAAGCGAACAACGAGTTGATCTGCACACTGACTTCCACCACGTTCTGCCGCGCCGATGGCGGTTTCGGCGGCCCGTCAGGCCCGGTGCAACCGCCGCACCCGATTCCGGATACGCCGGCGCAGCAGGTCTGTGATTTGCCGACGCTGCCGCAGGCCGCACTGATTTATCGCTTGTCCGGCGACTACAACCCGCTGCATGCCGATCCCGCTTA
>JANNHN010000254.1:0-8957 GCA_031404395.1 Betaproteobacteria bacterium | reverse complement strand
GGCTTCGACAAGCTCAGCCCGAACGGTTTGTAAAGATCAGTAGTTTCAATTGGAAACGCGGGCGTTTCAGGTGGAAACTGCGAGTGATTTTTCAGCATCGAAACATGGTTTTTAAATCAATAAAAACAAATAGTTGATATTCGGCATAGCCCTTGCTTCTGTCACTCGAACGGGGTAAGCCGGCAGCTTCAAAGCGGATATCCCGCAACCACCAGGAGGGGCACATGACGGAAAAGCCGTTCACCAGCACCATTGCCGCACCCCGCAAGAGCCGCAAACATCTTCCCGCAGAAATTGATGCACAGCTGGAGTCGCAGGATCGCCGCAGATTTTTGCGCGGCAGTGCAGCGATAGCGGGTGGTGCAGTAGCCGCTGGTGCTGCGGGTGTGGCCGCCGCGCAAGCGCTGTCGATCCCGGACTCGAACAAGTCCATGGGCAAGGCGATACCGGCTACCGAATACGGGATGCCCTCGCAGTTCGAGAAACATGTCGTGCGTCGCCGCACGGATGTGCTTGTGAACCGCCAGAACTGGTCGGACTGGAGCATGACGCCGCTGCAGTATCAGCCCGGCATCATTACGCCCAACGGACTGATTTTCGAGCGGCACCATGCCGGCACCCCGGATATCGATCCGGCCAAACACCGGCTGGTCATACACGGCATGGTGAAGCAGCCGCTGATGTTCAGCATGGATGACCTGGTGCGCTACCCGTCGGTATCGCGCTTTCATTTTCATGAATGTTCAGGCAACGGACTCACCGACTGGCTGAAGCCCGCGTCGAAAACAGTGCAGCAGACACACGGCCTGCTCTCCGGCTGTCTGTGGACCGGTGTGCTGCTGTCTACACTGCTGGAAGAAGCGGGCGTTGATCCGGCAGGAAAGTGGGTGATCTTCGAAGGCGCCGATGGTTCCGCGCACACGCGTTCGGTGCCGATCGAAAAGTGCATGGACGACACCATGATCGTCTATGGCATGAATGGCGAGCGGCTGCGGCCCGAGAACGGCTATCCGGTGCGCGCGGTGATGCCGGGCTGGGAGGGCAATGTCAGCGTGAAGTGGCTGCGGCGCATCAAGATCACCGATCAGCCGGCGCATTTCCGCAGTGAAACCGCGCGTTATACGGATCCGATGCCGGAAGGCAAATGGCGGCAGTTCAGCATGGTGATGGAATGCAAATCAGTCATCACCAATCCCTCGGGCGGGATGACTGTCAAACAGGGCTTCAACGAAATCACGGGACTGGCATGGTCCGGCGCCGGCAAAATCCGCAATGTCGATGTGTCGGTCGATGGCGGCGCGAACTGGCGGGAGGCGACTCTGGAAGAGCCGGTGATGGACAAGTCACTGACGCGCTTCAAGTTTGGCTGGAACTGGAACGGCGGTCCGGCGACACTGATGAGTCGCGCGGTGGACAGCACGGGTTATGTGCAGCCTTCCGTGGCGGAGATCAGGAAAGTGCGCGCCATCGTCGGTTTCGTGCAACACCACAACGCGATTCAGCCGTGGTCCGTCAATGCCAAAGGGGAGGTGAGCAATGTCATCGGCCAAGTTTAAGTTGTTTGCAGTTTCGGTTGTCGGTGCGCTGGTCCTCGCAGCCTGTGCATCGCCCGGCGGTAGTGGCGGCGGTCATACCAAAGAGGGCATTCCGCTGGGCGCGACCGGGCCGCATCCGGTGCAGCCGTTGCCGGACAAGCCGCGCTTCGGTCAGCCGGTAAGTGAAGCGCAGATTGCGGCGTGGAACATTGATATCCGCGCGCCCGACGGCAAAGGATTGCCCGCCGGTCGCGGCACGGTAGCCGAAGGCCAGAAGATCTACACTGCCCAGTGCGTTGCCTGTCACGGCGAGAATGCAAAAGGCGGCTCGGTGTACGGACCCATGGTCGGCGGCATCGGGTCATTCAAGACCAACGCGCGCATGCTGACGCCGGGAAGCATGTATCCCTATGCGCCGATCCTGTTTGACTACATACGCCGCTCCATGCCGATGGACAGTCCGCAGTCGCTGTCGGCGAATGATGTCTATGCGCTGTCGGCTTACATTCTCAATCTGAATGGCCTGGTCGCGGCGAATGCGGTGATGGACCAGAATTCATTGCCCAGGGTGCAGATGCCCAATCGCGACGGCTTCATTGTGGATACCCGGCCGGATGTGCAGGCGGTGCGCTGCATGAGCAACTGCAAATAGCGCCGGTTTTAGTGCTGATTTGAGCGGGCCTGCCGGCCCGCTTTTTTTATCCCGGTTTTTTGCGTGCGTCAGGAGTGACGGTGTTATTCCGGCTTGTTATGCTGGTCGCATGACTGGGAGACGGGCATGAATGCGACGGGATTGATTGCGGTCGGCACCGGCGGCGCGATCGGCTGCTGGCTGCGCTGGTGGCTGGGAATAAAACTGAACGCTGTGGCGCCGTCGCTGCCGCTGGGCACGCTGGCCGCCAATCTTGCCGGCGGTTACCTCGTCGGTCTGGCGGTTGGCTGGTTTCTGCAGCATCCGGCATTAGCGCCGGAATATCGTTTATTCCTGATTACCGGACTGCTGGGCGGGCTAACGACCTTTTCGACGTTCTCGGCGGAATCTGTGGAACTGCTGATGACGGAGCAGTACGGCTGGGCGGCGCTGCACGTGTCCACGCATCTGGCCGGTTCGCTGCTGCTCACTGCGCTGGGAATAATCACCATGCGCTGGCTGCTTGCATGATGCTTGCCTGACCCTTGCGTAATCATCGGGCGGCGAGCGCCTGCCACTGCGCCGTCAATTCCCCAAGCCTCGTGTAAAACGCCGTTTCTTTTTCCATTGCCATGACCGGGTCTTCCGGGGCGGGCAGAGTGACCGGCGTGGTACGGGCGAGAAAAACACGCTCCTTGCGCCCCGGCGCGGAAACGAGAAAGTCTTCGATGGACGCGCGTTGTGCGGGTGGCAGCAACGCTCGCAGGGCATCGATCCGGTCTGCAGCGATGGCGATGGCGCCCTGTTGCACCGTGGGATAACTGGCTTCGGCATAGGCGCCGCCGGCGCGAAAACTTTCTTCACGGATGATCGCTTCGGTTTCGAACAGACGCACGAAATCACGGCGGATGCGGCTGAGCGGTGAATTGAACAATTCGCTCTCGCGGCCGGACAGTGTTTCTGTGCTGACCATCGATAGCGCGAACGCCCGCACCATGCTTGCCGGATAAAAGCCAAGCAGTTTGCGTTCGAGATCCAGCAGCGTGCGCCCTGCTGTGGAGCGGTAAAAGCCGGTCAGTTGCCGCAACTCGCTCCCGGTGAAGGCTTGCACGTAGTCGCGGGTGAGGGCGTTGTCGAACCAGTCGTACGCCGGATCGCGGCCCAGACTGCGCAGGTATTCAGCGTTGAGTTGCATCCAGTCGCTGGCGATGCGGTTTTCGACGGACTTCCAGTTTGCGTGCGATGGTTTCCAGTCCTGTCCCTTGCCGACAGCTTTCAGCAGGATGGGCACGTAAGCCTGCAGGCGCGCGTCTTCGAGCAGGCGTTTTTTCTCGACATAACCGCCTTTCAGATCAATCAGCTCGCGGGCGAGCGTGAGATTGTCCTGGGCGAACGCGGCAATCTGCCACGTGATCAGCAATGCCGCGAACAGCGCGCGCATCAGGAATTGCGGTTGTTGAGCAGCACGCGCGCGGCGTCGATGACTTCACTGGCTGTGAGACCGGCGGGGCCGTCTCCGGCGGCGACCATGATGTCCGCCGCGGCGCCATGGAGATAGACACCCGCAGTCAATGCATGTCGTTCATCAACGCACTGCGCCAGCAGCGCAACAATGATGCCGGTCAGCACATCGCCCATGCCGGCGCTGGCCATGCCGGGATTGCCTGAAATATTGATGGCCCAGTGGCCATCGGGCCAGGCGCAGATGCTGCCTGCACCCTTGAGCACGATACCGGCATTGCATTCCCGGGCGAGCCGCAACGCAGCGGCAACGCGATCGTGTTGCACCACGTCGGTTGTGCAGGCCAGCAGGCGCGCGGCCTCGCCCGGGTGAGGCGTCAGGATTGTTACTTCAACTCTTTGTTTTAATTGATGTTTTAATTCAGGAAAGGCGGCGATCAGATTCAAGGCATCGGCGTCGAGCAGCAACGGCACTGTCGCTTGCAGCGCCCAATCGAGGTATTCAGCGGCGTCAGGTGAATTACCGAGACCCGGGCCGACAGCCAGTGCGGTGAGGTGATCCAGGCGTAGTACGCCGTCTGCAGGACGCAGCATCAGTTCGGGTTGCAGCGGATCGACCGGCGGCGCATCGCTGGCGATAAAACCGGCATACACGCGACCGGCGCCGCACTTCAGCGCGGCACGTGCGGCCAGCAGCGCGGCGCCGACCATGCCGTGCGCGCCGCCGACGATGCCGGCGCTGCCGTAAGTGCCTTTGTGTGAATGGCGCAGCCGTGGCGGCAGCAGGTGAGTCAATACGTCGTGGGCAATAACTACGCCGTGCGGCACTGCTGCAACGGCATCTGCCAGGCCGAGATCCGCAACATGCACTGTGCCGCAATGATCGGGGCCATCCAGTGTCAGCAATCCGGGTTTTAAGGCAATGAAGGTGATGGTGTGATCAGCCTCGATGGCGCAGCCCATCACGCGTCCGCTGTCGGCATCGAGTCCGCTGGGGATATCGAGCGCCAGTACCGGAGCGTCGAGGGCGTTGATCTGTTCCACCAGGGTTGCGTAATCAGCATCGAGATCGCGCCGGAGTCCGATACCGAACAGGCCATCAACGACCAGCGCCCAATCCGGTGCGGGTGGAATGGCGTTCACCACATCCCCCCCGGACTTGCACCAGGCCTGCAGCGCTGCTGCTGCATCACCGGAATATTTTTTGAGATCGGTTATGCAGACGACAGTGACGTTGAACCACCATTGCTTCAGGTGACGCGCAACGACGAATGCGTCGCCGCCGTTGTTGCCCGGGCCGGCAAGTATCAGCACGGGCTTGCCGTTGTCGCCGGCCAGTTTGCGCGCCAGTTCTGCGGCTGCCAGCCCCGCAAGTGCCATCAGCGACGGGGGATTGCGACCGCGCAACGCGGCTTGCTCGACTGTCCGCAGGGCGGTGGACAACAGTATGGGTGCAGCGTGCGGCAGCGACGTTGTCATGGGCGCAAGTTTAACGCATGCGCTGCACAAAACCGGTCGGCGTTTCGGGTAAAATCACGCTTTCCCATCACTCTCATGCCATGCCGCAATTCCTGAAGCTCAGAGGACGCAATGCCCTCTCTGCTTTTCGCAGCAAGAAGCTCCTCGCAGCGGTAGCCGCCGATGTGGCGGGCCTCGGTATCTCCGCGGAATACTGGCATTTCATCGAGCTGCAGCGCGCGCTCGATGCGGCGGAACTGCACAAACTCGAACGAATTCTGAGCTACGGTCCGCGCAGCGGTGACATCACCCAGACTGGTACGATGCTGCTGGTGACGCCGCGGCTGGGCACCATTTCCCCCTGGTCCTCCAAAGCCACCGACATCGTCCGTCACTGCGGACTGGAGGCTGTGATACGCATTGAGCGGGGCGTGGTCTGGTGGTGTAACCGTGCCGGCAAATCATTGAACACAATGGAACGCGCGGCGCTGTTGCCCCAGGTGCACGATCGCATGACCGAGTCGGTGCTTGACGATCTGGATAAAGCGCAGGCGCTGTTCCGGCATGTTGCACCGAAACCGCTGGCGATCATTGACGTGCTGGGCGGCGGGCGCGCAGCGCTCGCAAAGGCCAATACGCATATGGGTCTCGCACTGTCCGCTGACGAGATTGAATATCTGCTCGATAACTTCAGGCGCATGGGTCGCAACCCTACTGATGTCGAACTGATGATGTTCGCGCAGGCGAACTCCGAACATTGCCGGCACAAGATTTTCAACGCCGACTGGATCATCGACGGCGAGAAGCAGGGCCGTTCGCTGTTCGGCATGATTCGTACTACGCACGAGAAACACCCGCAGGGCACTGTGGTGGCGTATTCCGATAATTCATCGGTGATCGAGGGTGCGAGCGTCGAGCGCTTTTATCCGAAAGATAATCATGGTTACGGCTATCAGCAGGAGTTGACCCATATCCTGATGAAAGTCGAAACGCACAACCATCCAACGGCAATTTCACCGTTCCCCGGCGCAGCTACGGGTTCGGGCGGCGAGATACGCGACGAAGGCGCGACCGGTCGCGGCGCCAAGCCCAAGGCTGGTCTGACCGGATTTTCGGTTTCCAACCTGCGCATTCCGGGATTCGAACAGCCGTGGGAAGCCAACCCGGTCGGCAAGCCGGGACGTATCGCCTCGGCCCTGCAGATCATGCTCGACGGCCCGATCGGCGGCGCGTCGTTCAACAATGAATTCGGCCGGCCGAATCTGGCGGGTTACTTCCGCAGTTACGAAATGCGCGTGGGCGGTGAAGTGCACGGTTATCACAAACCGATCATGATTGCCGGCGGGCTGGGCAATATTGCCGCGCGGCATACCGCGAAAAGTGCACTGCCGGTAGGCGCATTGCTGATCCAGTTGGGCGGCCCCGGCATGTTGATCGGCATGGGCGGCGGCGCGGCTTCAAGCATGGATACCGGAGCCAATCAGGAAGACCTCGATTTTGATTCAGTGCAACGCGGCAACCCGGAAATCGAACGTCGCGCACAGGAAGTCATCGACCGCTGCTGGGAACTGGGGTCGGCCAACCCGATTTTGTCCATCCATGATGTCGGCGCCGGCGGGTTGTCGAATGCGCTGCCGGAACTGGTACATGGCGCACATCGCGGCGGACGCTTTGAGTTGCGCGATGTGCCCAGCGAAGAGCCGGGCATGTCGCCGATGCAGATCTGGTGCAACGAGGCGCAGGAACGCTATGTACTGGGTATAGCACCGCAGGATCTGCCGCAATTCCAGGAGATTTGCGAGCGCGAGCGGTGTCCGTTCGCGGTGGTCGGTGCCGCTACGGCGGATGGCTGGCTGAGTGTCGGCGACACGGAGTTCACTAACAATCCTGTTGATATGGATCTCACCGTATTGCTCGGCAAGCCGCCGAAAATGACGCGCGATGTCAGACGCCTGGTGCGCGAAGGGCAGGTGTTCGATGCGGGTGGCATCGACATCCGTGAAGCGCTGTACCGCGTGCTGCGCCTGCCGACCGTGGCCGACAAGACTTTCCTGATCAGCATCGGCGACCGCACGGTCGGCGGCATGACCGCGCGTGACCAGATGGTCGGGCCGTGGCAGGTGCCGGTGGCGGATGTGGCGGTGACGCTGATGGGATTCAATACAACGCGTGGCGAAGCGATGGCGATGGGTGAACGCACACCCCTGGCCGTGCTGAATCCCCAGGCCTCGGGACGCATGGCGGTGGGTGAGGCGATCACCAATATTGCGGCGGCAGCGATCGGCAAACTGGGTGATGTGAAACTGTCGGCCAACTGGATGGCTGCCGCCGGACATCCCGGCGAGGATGCGGCGTTGTTCGACACCGTGCGCGCGGTGGCCATGGAGCTATGCCCACAGCTGGGCATCAGCATCCCGGTCGGTAAAGACTCTCTTTCCATGAAGACCACCTGGAGTGAGGGCGCGACGCGCAGGGAAGTGGTTGCGCCGCTGTCGCTGATCGTCTCGGCCTTCGCACCGGTGAGCGATGCACGCAAGACGCTGACGCCGCAGTTGCGCACCGATTGCGGCGACACGGATTTATTGCTGATTGATCTCGGTCGCGGACGCAACCGGCTCGGCGGCTCAGTGCTGGCGCAGGTGTACGATGCCGTGGGCGATGCGACGCCGGATGTGGTTGATGCGGTCAGCCTGAAAAATTTCTTTGTTGCGATCCAGCAGTTGAATCAACAGGGTCTGCTGCTGGCTTACCACGACCGCTCCGATGGCGGCCTGCTGGTAACGTTGTGTGAAATGCTGTTCGCCGCGCGTTGCGGCGCGCAGATCGCTTTGCGGGGTGATGCGGCCGCTGCGCTGTTTAATGAAGAACTGGGCGCGCTGGTGCAGATCAGGCGGGCAGACCGCGATGTGGTGATGAAGACGCTGGCCGCCGCCGATCTTGCCGCGTGTTGCACGGTCATCGGCTCGGCCGGCAATGGATCGCGGCTGGTCATCAGCGTCGACGGAACGACGGTGCTCGACGAAGCGCGCATCGACCTGCATCGCGCCTGGTCGGAAACTACGTACCGGATGCAGCAGTTGCGCGACAACCCGGATTGCGCGCAGCAGGAATACGACCGGTTGCTCGATGCCGGCGATCCGGGCATGACGCCGCAACTGACGTTCGATCCGAGTGATGACATCGCTGCGCCGTTCATCAGCCGTGGCGCGAAACCGCGCGTGGCGATCCTGCGCGAGCAGGGCGTCAACGGCCAGATCGAAATGGCGGCGGCGTTCGACCGTGCCGGTTTCGCTGCCGTCGATGTCCACATGAGCGACATCATCGCCGGGCGCGCCAGCTTGCGGGATTTCAAGGGCTATGCGGCCTGCGGCGGTTTTTCGTATGGCGACGTGCTGGGTGCCGGCGAAGGCTGGGCCAAATCGATATTGTTCAATACCCGCGCCCGTGATGATTTTGAGGCATTTTTCAAACGCGAAGACAGTTTTGCGCTGGGTGTCTGCAACGGCTGCCAGATGATGAGCAACCTGCACGAACTCATTCCGGGTGCGGAGCGCTGGCCGCATTTTGTGCGCAACAAATCGGAACAATTCGAGGCACGCTTCGTGACACTCGAAGTGCAGGCCTCGCCATCGCTGTTTTTCAAGGGCATGGCGGGCAGCCGCATTCCGGTGGCAGTGGCGCACGGCGAGGGTTATGCCGAGTTTGCCGATGCGGCGGCGATTGCCGCTGTGCAGCCGCTGGTGGCGCTGCGTTTTGTCGATCACCGCGGCGTGACTACCGAAACTTATCCGCTGAATCCCAACGGCTCGCCACAGGGCATTACCGGGCTGACCACGGTCGATGGGCGATTCACCATCCTGATGCCGCATCCC